>JBCCOR010000200.1:0-7973 GCA_039025295.1 Acidobacteriota bacterium | reverse complement strand
TTGCCGGTGCCGCTCTCGCCCAGGATCAGGCAGGAAACGTCGAGATCGGCCACCTGCGCGATATGCCGCCGCACGGCGCAGAGCCCGGCGCTCTGGCCGACCAGGCCGAAGCTCGGGCGCATCTGCGGCAGCAGCTCCATGCGGTGCAGCAGCAGCGCGACGCGGTCGGCGAGCAGCACGACGACGCCGCGTGCCACGTCGGCCGCGCCGGCGTGATGCTGACCGTCGATCGCCGTGCCGTCGATCTCGACCCGCAGCCGGCTTCCCTGGCCGACGCGCAGGGTCACGCCGCCCGCGCCGTCGGCGCGCAGATGCAGCGGCGTGCGGCTGATGCGCGGATCCATCAGCGGTCGCCGCTCGGCGCTGCCGACGGCCGAGAACAGCGGTGCCAGGCGCGAGAGCTGCGCTTCGTGCACGCCGCTGCTGCTCAGATCGAGCACGGCACGCTCGCCGATGCGCGCGAGATCGGGATGACATAGCACGGTCAGGCCGAGCACGCGCAGATCGGCGCTCGCCAGACCGTGCGGCATCGACTCGTTGATCGTTTCCGTGTGGCCCCAGCCCACGGGCGTCTCGGAATCATCCATCGACGCCAGCTCCGATGCCACGTCCCAGCCCGCTCCACGCTTGTCCATCGTTCGAGTCTAGCCCAGCTCCGACGCGCGGGTTCTCCGGTCCTGGGCATCTCCGGCGCGCAACCGCGCACGCGCGCCGAAGATGTCGGGCGATCGCGCCAGCGATGTCGGACACATCGCGTGACATCCGGCCCATGTCGGACACCCTCGATCTTCCCCGCAGCTGCGCATCCGTGCCAGGGAAATCCTGGCACGCTGGTTGCTACCCCTGTACGCTACTCACTCGTCTGCCAACCGATCACGACGGAGACCCGCGCCATGCTCCTTCCGACATCAGACGGCTGCGAGCGCTCGACGCTTGCGGTAGAACATCACCAGACAGATACAGTCGAGGCTGGTCGCCAGGCAGGCCATGCCTCGCAAGAAATAGTTCCCGTCGTTGCCGGGATGGATCAGCATGAAAATCGTGATCATGCCGGTGCCGAGCATTCGCAGCCAGGCCACCGCGAGCGAAAAACGCTCGAGATCCCGCCCGCGCAGCACCACCAGGATGTAAAGCACCGAGATGATCAGCTGGGCGATGTAGGCGGAGTTGCCGCCGCTCGGCGTGTCGAGCCCCGAGGCCCACATCGCGATGTAGATACCGGTGAAGGCGAGCGCCGTGACGATGCAGAACGGCACCCACGGACGGTCCAACGCCGGATGATAGTTCTGCTTCCGGCCGTAGCGAAGGGCGCCGCCGAAGAAGATGAAGCAGTCGAGCACGAACCAAATCAAATAGCAGCGATCGACCAGCACGCCCATGTTGGTGCCGGTCACGAAGCTCCACGTAAACTCCCAGCCGAGGTTGCTGCAGGCCGCGAAGGGCGGCATCTCGAGATAGCGATCGCGGATGATGCTGCGGAGGTAGATCAGGTACACGATCGCCCACAGAAAGCCACCGGTCACGAAGAGGGTCATCTCGAGCGGCGTGTAGGCGTCGAGATTGACGAGTTGTTCCAAGGGAAGCATGCAAGGCTCCGGTTCCGCCGCGCGCGACGAGTGCGCGCGCGACGCCCACGCGACGCGGCGCGCCGCGCGTTGCAGGTTGAGAAGACGGTGACCGTCGAAGAGCGCAGGAAGAACGCCGACTATACACGCCCGAAGGCGACGCGACGGATGACGATCGCGCGCGGCGGACGATCTTGGATGGACCTGTTGTGATGAGCGCACGGAACCCCACGCGCGACGCCGCAGACGCGCGCGACGCGCCGATGATCGGCCGCGCGTTCGAGCGCGATCTGATCGACCACCGCTGGCAGGCGGCGCGCGCCGGGCGCGGGCAGTACGTGCTGATCACCGGCGAGGCCGGGGTCGGCAAGAGCCGGCTGATGCGCGCCTTCCGCGACCGGCTGCCCGGCGACGTGCCCTGGCACGCGCTGCAGGCGCGCGCGGGCCAGGCCCATTCGCCTTTTGCCTCGGTGATCGCGCTGCTGCGCCGCCAGCTGCTCGACGGACGCCTGCTCGACGGGCAGCTGCTCGACGAGAGCGCCGGCGCCGAGATCGGCGACGACGACGACGTGCTCGCCGCCATCACGCGCGCGATCGCGCCCTATCGCCTGCCCCACGACAACGCGGCGGCGCTGCTCGCCGGCCTGCTCGCCCGACCGGCGGCCGAGGACGCGCCGAGATCGCCGATCGCCGCGTCGCTCGATCCGTCGCATCCCGAGATCCGCCGACGGCGCACGCTCGAGGTGGTGCTCGCGCTGTGGCTCGCCATGGCCGAGCGCACGCCGTGGGTGCTCGCGCTCGAGGACGTCCACTGGCTCGATCCGTCGAGCGCCGCCCTGCTCGAGCGGGTGATCCGCCGCGCCGCCACCGCGTCGCTGATGGTGCTCGCCACCAGCCGCCCGTCGGCGACGCCGCTCGGCGCGCAGAACGATCACCTGACCATGGTGCAGCTCAGCCATCTGAACGCCGACGACAGCCGCGCGCTGATCGAGCACATGATCCGGCTGCGCGGTCGAACGCTGGCGGAGACGACGATCGCGCACATCCTGGCGCGCACCGACGGCGTGCCGCTCTTCATCGAGGAGCTGACCCGCGCGCTGCTCGACGGCGGCGACGATGCGGGCGGCAGCGATGCGATTCCGGCGACGCTGCGCGACTCGCTGATCACGCGCCTCGATCGTCTCGGCCCGGCGGTCGCACGCATCGCCCAGGTCGCCGCGGTCATCGGCCGCCAGTTTTCGCGCGATCTGCTGGCGGCGGTGGCGACGGTCGACGGCGCGGTGATCGACCAGGGCCTGCAGCAGCTCGAGGCCGCCGGCCTGCTCCACAGCCGCGGCTTCGGCGCGCGCACGCGCTTCACCTTCAAGCACGCGCTGCTGCAGGATCTCGCCTACGACACGCTGGCGCCGGTCGCGCGCGCGGCCATGCATCGGCGCATCGCCCACACGCTGCTGCGCGACTTCCCGGCGCTGTGCGCGGCCCATCCCGAGCAGGTCGCGCATCACTGCGCGGCCTCCGGCGACTTCGCGCGCGCGATCGCGCTCTGGCACCGCGCCGGACGCCAGGCGCTGACGGCCTCGGCCTATCGCGAGGCCGAGCAGCATCTGCGTCGCGCGCTCGAGCAGATCGATCTGCTCGGCGCAGCCGGCACGCACGATCGGGTCAAGCTCGCCCTGCTCAACGACCTCGGCACCGCGCGCATGGCCGCCGACGGCTACGCCGATCCCGGCGTCGCCGAGATCTGGGCGCGCGCGCAGGACCTCTACCGCGCGTACGTGAGCCGCGATGCGGACGACGGCGACGCGGACGACGGCGACGACGCGCGCATCGACGGCCCGCGCGAGGCCATCTCGCCGCACGACGTGCTGCGCAATCTGATGATCTTCCACTTCGTCCGCGGCGACGCCGCGGCCCTCGGCGAGCTCGAAGGTCCCGCGCGTCGCCTGGCCGACGATCCGCGTCGGCTCGATCCGTCGGCGCAGCGCTTCTTCGCGTTCTTCTCGAGCGCGCGCTCGTTCCGCGCCGGCGATCAGGCGCGCGCGCTGACCGTTTTCCACGCCGTCGGCCAGCTGCCGATCGCCGACGACGGCGCGATCGACGGCGCGCTGCTCGACTACCGCGCGATGAGCCTGACCTTCGAAGCCATGACCCGCTGGCTGTGCGGCCAGGCCGACCGCGCTCGCACGCGCGTGGACGACGCCCTCGCCCACGCCCGCGCGCGCTCGCATCCGTTCACCATCAGCTCCGTGCTGCACATGAAGGCGCTCTTCCACCTGATGCGCCGCGAGGGTGCCGCCGCGGCCGAGAGCGTGGCGGCGATGCGCACCGCCGCCTAGGCCTACGGCATCGACCAGCAGGTGCAGCGCGCGCCGCTGCTGGCGGCGTGCGCCGCCCTGTTGACCGCCACGCCCGGCGGCGACGACGCGGGCGATCTCGACGCCGTCCTGGCGCAGATCGAAGCGGACTTCGACGACTACTGCGAGAGCGGCGCGCTGATCTGGAGCCCGCTGATCCTCGCCCAGCTCGCCGAAGGCCATCTGCGCGCCGGCCGGCCGGATCGCGCCCAGGCCACGCTCGATCGCGCCTTCGCGCGCATCGAGCGCAGCGGTGAACGCTACTGGGAGGCCGAGCTGCACCGCCTGCGCGGCGACGCGCTGCGCGCGCAGGACGCGCCCGGCGACGACGTCCGCCGCGCCTACCAGCAGGCGGCCGACGTCGCGCTGGTGCAGTCGGCGCGCGCGCTGCTGCTGCGCGCCCACGCCGCGGGCTTCGCGCACGCGCCCGACGCGGCGTCGCGCACGCGCCTGATGCGCACCTTCGACGCGTTCGCCGAGGGCCACGACACACCCGATCTGACGCGCGTCCACAGCCTGCTCGCCAAACCCGAACGATCAACCGAACCGTAACGATCACAGTACTTTAGAATGATTGAACCCGCATCGAAACCGATCTCCACCGTGCTAGTCTAATCCCGTGTCAAAGCCGCTGCCGCCACCTCCCCCGCCGCCTCCGCCTCCGCCGACGACATCCGCCTCGGCCGCCCCCCCGCGCCCGCGCCAGATCGGTCCGTACCGACTCGGCAAGCTGCTCGGCAAGGGCGGCATGGGCGAGGTCTTCCAAGCGTTCGACGAGCGCCTCGATCGCGCGGTGGCGGTGAAGCGCCTGCGCATGGATCCGACCGCCATCGATCGGCGCCGCTTCCGCCGCGAGGCGCGCATCCTCGCCAAGCTCGGCCATCCGGCGATCGTGCAGATCTTCGACATCGTCGAAGACGACGCCGGCGACTGGATCGTCATGGAGTTCATCGACGGGCCGACGCTCGCCAAGATGCGCCGCCAGAGCGCCCTCGACGTGTCGCTGGTGCTCGACTACGCGCGCCAGATCGCCTCGGCGCTCGACGCCGCCCACGCCCGCGACATCGTGCATCGCGATCTCAAGAGCGAGAACGTCATGGTGCTGCCATCGGGCTACGTCAAGGTGCTCGACTTCGGCCTGGCGCGGCGCTACGCCCTCGGCGACGGCGGCGGCGCCGAGCTCGACTCGGGCATCTCCCACGCCAACCGCATCGTCGGCACGCCGCGCGCGATGTCGCCCGAGCAGATCGCCGGCCATCATCTCGACGCGCGCTCCGATCTGTTCTCGATGGGCATCCTGCTCTACGAGCTGCTGACCACGATCTCGCCGTTCCGCGGCGACGGCGTCGGCGACACCATCCAGCGCGTGATCACCCACATCCCGCCGTCGGTGCACACCGTGCGGTCCGAGGTGCCACCGGCGCTGTCGCAGCTGATCGACCAGATGCTGGCCAAGGAGCCCGCGCATCGGCCGCAGAGCGCGAGCGACGTCGCCCAGGCGATCCGCGCCATCCATCCGGACGCGCCGGCCACGCCGCGTCCGCCGAGCGATCTCCAGCAGATCGACACCTTCGACGGCGAGCGCAGCCGGGTCAGCGGCCTGCTCGACAGCAAGGGCGCGGTCGGCACGCCGTCGCGCTATCTCGGCGAGCGCCGCCAGGTGACGGTGCTGTGCTGCGACGTGCGCATGCCGCATCGGCGCACCGGCGCGCTCGAGGCGCCCGATCCGGAGACGCTGATCGAGGTGCTGCCGGCGCTGCGCGCGCACGTCGAGGCGTGCGTCGAACGCTTCGACGGCACGGTCGATCACACCATCCAGCAGCATCGCGTCGTCGCCTACTTCGGCTATCCGATCGCCCACGAAGACGACGCCGCGCGCGCCGTGCGCGCCGCCCTCGCGCTGATCGATCCGCCGGCCGCCGCGTTCGCCAAACTGGCGCTGCGCGTCGGCGTGCACACGGGCGCGGCGGTGATCGCCGCGCCGTCGAGCAGCGGCGCGGCCGGCGGCAGCGAGAGCCCGGGCAGCGCGCCGTCGCTGATCGCGGGCGGCACGCTCGACACCGCCGGCGCCATGCTCGCCCTCGCCACGCGCGATCAGGTGGTGCTCAGCGCGGCCACCCGGCGCCTGGTGCGCCAGTCGTTCGCGGTCGAGCCGATCGCGTCGCCGGACGGCCACGTCGGCGGCTGGCGGGCGACCTCGGCGCTCGATCCGCTGCGCGCCGACGTCGACAGCTCGATCGAGGGTCTGCCGATGATCGCCCGCGGCCTCGAGCTCGAGCTGCTGCGCAGCCGCTGGCAGCTGGTCGCTGGCGGCCGCGGCCAGGTGGTGCTGGTCACCGGCGAGGCCGGCATCGGCAAGAGCCGCCTGGTCAGCGCCTTCCGCGGCGCCCTGCGCGGCGATGAACAGCCGCGCTGGTGGACCGCCTACGGCTCGCCGTTCCTGCAGAATTCGCCGCTCGCGCCGATCATCACCCTGCTCGGCCGCGAGGTGCTCGGCCGCGCGCACATCGACCAGCCCGGCGGCGACGACGACGAGCGCGCGCGGCTCGACGCGTTCCTGCAGCGCTACGACCTGCCCCGCGACGAGATGCGCGCGCTGCTCGGCGCGCTGCTCAACCTGCAGCACACGGCCGATCCGTCCGCCGCGCCGATCTCGCCCGACGTCCAGCGCAAGAAGACCCTCGACGCGCTCGTCGCGCTGCTGCTCGAGATGGCCGACGAGGAGCCCTGGGTGCTGATGATCGAAGATCTGCACTGGGTGGATCCCTCGACCCTCGAGCTGCTCGATCGGGTGGTCGAGCACGCGCCCTCGACCGGCCTCTTCCTGCTCGCCACCAGCCGGCCGCACGGCGAGGCGATCTGGCACCACGGCGCCAGCCTGACCCGCATCCAGATCGAGAACCTGACCGCCGCGGAAGGCGAAGCGCTGATCGACCGCGTCGCCGCAGGCCGGGCGCTGCCGCCGGATCTGCGCAGTCAGATCCTCGAGCGCACCGACGGCGTGCCGCTGTTCATCGAGGAGCTGACCCAGGCGATTCTCGAAGCCAATCTCGAGTCGGACTCGTTCATGATCCCGGCGACCCTGCGCGACTCGCTCACCGCGCGCCTCGACCGGCTCGGCTCGGCGAAGGAAATCGCCCAGATGGCGTCGGTGATCGGCCGCAGCTTCACGCTCAACGTGCTCGCCGCGGCCGCGGGCGACGAACTCGCCGGCGACATCACGCTGCAGCCCGACGTCGACCGCCTGGTGACCGCCGGCCTGCTCTACTGCAAGGGCTTCGGCCCGAGCCGCACCTACACCTTCAAGCACGCGCTGATCCAGGACATCGCCTACGATTCGCTGCTGCGCAAGGATCGCGAGACGCTGCACCGCCGGGTCGGCGACGTCATGGCGCGGCAGATGCGCGAGCCCAAGACGAGCGCGCGGGCGGAGATCGTGGCGCATCACTACACCGAGGCGGGCGCGCCGGCCGAGGCGGTGCCGCACTGGGTGCAGGCCGGCCACGAGGCGATGGGCCGCTCGGCCTACCGCGAGGCGATCGAGCATCTGCGCATGGCGCAGATCGAGCTGATGCAGCTGCCCGAGAGCCCGGCGCGCGATCTCGACGAGCTGCAGATCCACACCGCCCTCGGCCTGGCCCTGCACGTCGTCTCGGGCTACACCCATCCCGAGGTCGAGCGCTCGTTCACCCGCGCGCTCGACCTGATCGACGGCGTCGACGATCTCGGCCAGCAGATCGCCACGCTGTGGGGCATCTACGCGCTGCACAGCACCGGCGGTCGCCTGCACACGGCGCGCGAGATCACCGACCGCATGGTCGACCTGGTCAGCGCCAACGAGACGCGCGCCACGCAGGCCGACGAGGCGGCGCGCGCGCGCCACAACGCCCTCGCCTGCAGCGCGCGGGTCGCCCGCGGCACCGTCCATCGCTTCCTCGGCGCGCTGCACGAAGCGTCGTCGTGCTACGAGAAGGCGCTGATGCGCTATCCGGCCGACGCGCCGGCGCAGCCGGCCGTGCAGCTGCAGGTCGATCCGCGCGTGCTCGGCCTGGCC
>JBCCOR010000199.1:0-7995 GCA_039025295.1 Acidobacteriota bacterium | reverse complement strand
CTCGGGCTCGGGCTCGTCGCCGAAGTCGTCGACCATCAGATCTTCGGCCGCGATCGCCGGCGTGACCGCGGCCGGGGCGGCGGCGGCCGGGGCGTCGTCGAGCTGCAGCGGCGCCTCGTCGACGTCGAGCGTCAGCATGTCGTCGGTCACCGGGATCGGTCGGGTGCCGGCGCCAGGGGCGGCCGCGGCGGTGGTCGGCATCGGACGCGTGTCGCGTGACGGCGGCGCTGCGGCTGCCGCGGGGGACGCCCTGTGCGCCGCGCGCGCGCGCTCGACCAGCGCCGCCAGCGCCGGATCGCGCGCGATCGCATCCTGCTGGCTCTGCGCGATCTGCAGCACCTGCTGGGCGTTGCCGCGGGCGAGCAGATCGCTCAGCACGGCCGCCAGCCCCCCCGTCGAGGGCTCGGCCGGTTCAGCGAGATCGTCGAGGTTGTCGAAGTCGTCGAGGCTGTCGAGATCGTCCAGGTCGTCGAGGGCGTCGAGATCGTCGAGGCCGTCGAGAGCGCCGCCCTCGTCGATCGGACCGTCACCGAGCAGATCGTCGACCGTCACCGGTCGCGCGCCGGTCTTCAGCCGATCGAGCAGCACCCGGGCCGGCTGGAAGAGCGGGTCCATGCCGAGGATGAATTCGCATCCCAGGACGGCTTCTTGATCGCGTCCGTTCTTGACCAACTCCACCGTCTGGCTGAAGGTGGTGGTGATCCGGCCCTTGACTTCCTCATTCAGCGAAGGATTGCCGCGATAGGTCATGTGCAGTTCAGAAAATGATGCAGGGTTCGGGAGGCGGGCCCGGCGTGGGCCGCGCAGCGATACAGGGAGCAAATCGACGAGAGGACAACGGTCGTCGGAACGCAGTCAGAACAAATGCGGGCAGCGCGATCCTAGCAGAGAGACCTGCGCCGCCGGGCGCGGGCGCCATCCTCGCAGCCTAGACAAAGCGCAGGGCGTCGCGGATGCGCTCGGGCGCACGCAGCTCGGGGACGTCGTCGAGATCGTAGAGCGCCCAGCCTTCGGCGAAGCGCAGCTGCGCCAGCGCCTCGGCGTCGCCGTCGACCTCGCCGCCCGGCGTCGCCACCGCGCCGCCGCGCAGGTTGAACAGCCGCGCCATGCGCCGCGGCGTCTCGCCACGCAGATCCCACAGATCGACCCAGCCGTCGACCGTGCCCGCGAAGAGCCCTTCGTCGCCGCGCCACGCCAGGGTCTGCACCAGGCTGTCGTGGGTCAGGCTGTGCAGCACCTCGCCGCGCTCGGCGTCCCAGATCTTGACCGTGTGATCGGCCGAGCCCGACGCCAGGCGCCGACCCGCCGCGTCCCACGCCAGGCAGTGGACGCCGCTGTCGTGGGCGGTGAGCGTCAGCAGGCTGCGGGCGTTTTCGGCGTCCCAGATGCGCACCGTGGTGTCGTCGGAGCCCGACGCGATGCGGCGCCCCTCGGGATCCCACGCCACCGACAGCACCCAGTCGCCGTGGCCCATCAGCGTATGCAGGCAGCGGCCTGAAAGCGCGTCCCAGACGCGCACCGTGGTGTCGTCGGAGCCCGACGCGACGCGCCGGCCCTCGGGATCCCAGGCAACGGTGAACACCCAGTCCTCGTGGCCTTCGAAGGTCAGCAGCAGATCGCCGTGCTCCGGATCCCACACCTTGAGCGTGTTGTCGGCCGAGCCCGAGACGATGCGGTCGACGGCCGCGTTCCAGTCGAGCGCGAGGAGCCAGCCGGTGTGGCCGTTCAGGGTGCGCAGCGGCTGGCCGCCCTCGGCGTCCCAGATCTTGACCGTGTTGTCCGACGAGCCGGTGGCGACGCGGTAGCCGTCGGGGCGCCAGGCGACCGCGCGCACCCAGTTCTGATGGCCGATCAGCGCGCGCTGCACGACGCCGCGCTGGACGTCCCAGATCTTCGCCGTGTGGTCGGCCGAGCCGGTGATCAGGCGACCGTGGGCCTGATCCCAGGCGAGGTCGCGGATGCCGTTCTGATGGCCGGTCAGCGTTTGAACGGCGCCGCTCTCGGCGTCCCATACGCGCGCCGTGTTGTCGTACGAGCCGGTGGCGATGCGCGTGCCGCGCGGATCCCACGCCGCCGTCAAAACGCCGTTCTGATGGCCTTCGAGGGTGTGGCGCACGGTACTCGCGTCGACGTCCCACACGCGCACCGTGTTGTCGGCCGAGCCCGACGCCAGGCGCGTGCCATCATGGTTCCAGTCGACCGTTAGGACCGCGTTGCGATGGCCTTCGAGCACGGCCGTGCACGCGCCCGCGTCGGCGTCCCACACGCGCACCGTGTTGTCGGCCGAGCCCGACGCCAGGCGGTGATGGTAGACGTCCCACGCCACCGACAGCACCAGGTTCTCGTGATCGCCGAGGATGTGGATCGCCCGGCCCTGCTCGACGTCCCACACGCGCACGGTGTGGTCGTAGGAGGCCGAGGCGAGGCGCGTGCCGTCGGCGTTCCAAGCCACCGACAGCACCCAGTTGTCGTGGCCCATCAGGCTGCGCTGGAGGCTGCCTTCCTCGACGTCCCAGATCTTGATCGTCTGATCGACCGAGCCCGAGGCCAGGCGGAAACCGCGCGGATCCCACGCCAGCGCGCGAACCCAGTTGATGTGACCTTCGAGGGTGTGCAGACGCGCGCCGGTGTCGACGTTCCAAACGTTGATCGTGCGGTCGTAAGCGCCCGAGGCCAGCCGGCGCCCGCGCGGATCCCACGCCAGCGCGCTGATCTCGCCGCGATGGCCGGTCAGCCGGCGCAGCACGGCGCCGCTGGTGGCGTCCCAGATCAGCACCACGCCGTCGGTGCCGCCCGACGCGACCAGCTGGCCGGCCGGATGCCAGGCGACGCTGTTGACCGCGCCGCGGTGGCCGAACTGCGGCGTCAGCACCAGGCCGTTGGCGGCGTTCGCGCGCGCATGCAGCGCTTCGGGCACAGCCTGGCTGCCGCGCAGGCCAACGCCGAAGGCGTGGGCGTCGTCGGCGCGCGCGCCGACGAAGTCGACCCGCGCCATGCGCGCGAAGCGCAGATCGGTGTTGCGCAGGTCGGCGTCGGTGAGCACCGCGTCGCGCGCCTGGACGTGGTAGAGCGTCGCGCCGCGCAGCACAGCGCCGGTCAGATCGGCGCCGGTCAGATCGGCGTCGACCAGCGAGGCGCCGCTGAGGTCGGCCCCGCTGAGGTCGGCGTAGCGCAGATCGGCGCGGTCGAGATTGGCGCCGGCGAGCTCGGCATCGCGCAGGTCGGCGGCGCGCAGATCCTCGCCGGCGAGCTCGGCGCCGGTCAGGCGCAGCGCCTTCGGACGCATGCTGCGCACCTGCTGACTGAACGCCTGGCGTCCCTCGGGCGTCTCGAGCACGTCGCTCTCGAGCAGCGGCCCGACGCGGCCGTGGGCGTAGCGCAGGAGCAGGCGCAGCGCGTTCTCGCTCATGCGCGGCTTGTAGGGCGCGGTCAGGATGTGCGCTGCCACCGCCGGGATCGCGCTCGCGGCCTTGTGCCAGAAGCTCAGGAAGAACACCACCTCGCGCGTCAGCGGCCGCAGATCGAGGCAGCTCAGATCGCCCGCAAGGATGCCTTCGCTGATCGCCTGGGCGATGAACAGCTCGAGGAACGAACGATGAATGAACGCGTACTCGCCCTTCGGATTGCGGTGCAGGAAGGGCGCGGTCCGCAGCTCGAAGTCGAGGCTGCCGACGTCGACACCCGGCAGGCCGGGAATGTCGGACGGATCGAGGGTCTGGTAGATACCGTCGAGCGGCCCGCGCTGGCCGGGCGTGTTCCACAGCAGGCGCGCCAGATGCATCACCACCAGTCGGCGGGTGTGGCGCGGCAGCGTGATGCGGAAGTCGTCGGTCTCGAACCAGTTGGCGCAGTAGGCGTGGTAGAGATCGGCCAGGTTGCCGACGCCGCTGCGGCCCGGCGTGCGCGGCGGCGCGGCGGCATCGGCCTCGGCGGCGACCTGCGGCAGCGTCTCGACGATCATCCGCAGCAGGAACGGGCGCTCGGCGAGGGCGGCGGCGCGGTAGGTGTCCTGGATCTGGCGATGGAAGGCTTCGCGGTCGACCTCCGCGGGCAGCGCGCGGTCGAGATAGGCGCGCACCTGCAGATCGTCGAACGGGCGCAGATAGGCGATCTCGGCGCCGGTGTGACGCTGCAGCGCCTCGTAGAGGCGGGTCGCGCCGGTGCCCTCGGTCGGGGTCGTGACTTCGCCCAGCCGCACGACCTCCTCGGGCTGGTCGCGGAAGTAGTGGGTGCGGCAGGTGATCAGCACCTTGGCCATGCCCTCGGCCGCGCGCAGCAGCTCGAAGAGGCTCTGCTCGAAGCGCTGGGCGCCCGCGTCGCTGATGATCTCGTCGAAGCCGTCGAAGATCAGCAGCAGATGGCCTTCGCGGTTGAGGTAGAAGATCGTCTGCAAATCGGGCGGCGTCGGCGTCAGGCGGCGGAAGTACTCGCCCAGCAGCTGATCGAGGGTGACGCCGTCGGCGCCGCGCTGACGCAGGTCGATCACCAGCGGCACGCGGGTGGTGTCGTCGAGCTCGGCGCGCAGCGCCAGGCGGTGGGCGAAGTATTGGCAGAAGCTGGTCTTGCCCGAGCCGAAGTCGCCGAGCAGGGTCATCGACGACGCCTCGCCGTGCTCGATCCAGTCGAGCATGGTATCGATCAGCGGACGCGCCTCGACCGTCTCGCCCGGAATCAGATCGCTCTGCAGCACGATGTCCGGCGGCACGTAGATCCGCTCGAGCGCGCTGTTGCGGTAGCGCTGCACGGCGGCGTCGTAGCACGGCTTCAGATCGGTCAGGCTGCGCTGCAGATCGTGGAAGGTGATCAGGCGCACCTCGACCTCGACCGCCGCGACCGTCGCGTTGTCGGTGAAGCCGCGGTCGCCGCTGATCATCAGGCCGGCGTGGATGGTGCCGCTCTCGTCGCTGATCTCCTGCACGCGACGCGAGAAGGCGTCGACCTCGCGCTGGTTGACCGGCCGGCGCCAGTCGCAGCAGCTCACCAGGAGCGGCGGTTTGTCGTCGCCGCGCCGGACGCGCAGATCGAAGGCGTCGAGGCCGATCTCGTCGCCGCGCTCGGGGCGATCGCCGCGCAGCGCGAAGAGCTCGATCGCGCGATCGATCAGGGCGCGCGCCTGACCGCGCATCTCGCGCTGGGTCGGCGATGCGCCCAGGCCGCCGCCGCGCAGGCGCGCGAGCTCGGCCTGAAGGCTGCGCCAGGCGTCATAGATGTTCGGCCGCGTGCGCTGCAGACCGACACCTTCATCGCTGGCCAGGAAGGCGGACAGGCCCTCGGCCTCCTTGCGGATGGCGCGCGGCGAACCCGAGCGCAGCAGCCGCTGGACGCGGTGGCGCAGCAGCTGGTGCAGCTGCTGCTCCATCTCGTCGTCGGGCGCGTCGGCGAACTGCTCGAGATGGGGCAGCAGCGCGTCGAACGCGCCGGCGAGCAGCGCGTCGTGGTCGTCGAAATCGGTCATGAGCGGATCCTCGTCATTCAGTCCGCATCATAACGCCCTTACGGCTCGCATCTCGAATCGGGCTTTCGATCCGCCCTGCGCGAGCCGGTCTACGGATAGTAGCCGCGCAGCGTCTTGGCCTCGCGGCCGCCGCCATCGACCTCGACCTCGATCCGCCGGAAGTCGTCGCGGCCGCTGGTGTTCGACGACTGGTAGGCGAGCAGATAGCGCGCCCGCAGCTCCTCTTGGATGCTGGCGTAGACCGACGCCAGGCCGCCGATGTCGTCGATGAAGAAGCTGCGCCCGCCAGTCTCCTCGGCCAGTCGGCGCAGCTTGCGCCGCGCCTCGCGCTCGCTGCGCGGCAGATCGAGGCCGATGCTGTAGATCGCCACGCCGGCGCGGCGCGCGTACTCCAGCGTGTCCTCCCAGGCGAAGCGGCTCGATTCGTCCTGGCCGTCGGAGAGCAGCAAAATCGCGCGCTGGCCCTGGATGCCGTTGAAGTAGTAGAGCGCGAAGACGACCGAGTCGTAGAGCGCCGTGCCGCGCTCGGCACGCACGCCCGCCAGGCCGCCCGCGAGCGTGTCGAGATCGTTGGTGAACGACGCGGTCAGCGACGGATGGTCGTTGAACGTCACCACCGCCGCGCGGTCTTTGGGCGTCAGGATGTCCTGGAAGAAATCGAGCGCGGCCTGCTGGGCGGTCGGCAGGCGATCGATCATCGACGCCGAGACGTCGAGCATGACCGCGACGTGCACGGGCAGATCGCGGACCTTCTCGAAGCGCAAAATCTCCTGCTCGACGTCGTCCTCGAACACCCGGAAGGCGTCCTGGGGGAGATCGGCCACCGGCCGGTCGTCGCGGCCGAGCACCGCCGTGTACAGCTCGACGTAGGCGATCTCGAGCTCGTCGACGTAGTCGGGCGCGTTGATGAACGCCAGGTCCTCGGTCTGCATGCCGTCGACGGTGTGGGCGACCGCGCGCACGTACGACGGCAGGCCGTCGCCCGCGAGACGGATCGGCACGGTCCACGGCGGCTGGTAGAGCGTCGCGACCGGCTGGGCGTCGAGATGGAAGACGACGCGGTCGAGGGTCTCGCCCTCGGGCACGCGCACGTCGGCGGAGGCGCGCACGCTGTCGCGCACCTGATCGCCGGTGCGCGGCTCGGTCAGGCGCACGGCGAAGCGGTGCCGGCCGGCGTTGAGCAGCTTCTCGTCGTCGGCCAGGAGATTGCCGTCGGCGTCGAGCGCGGTCACCCGCAGCGTGCGCGGGCGCGGCACGTCGCCGAGATCGAGCTCGACGCCGAACGGCGCCGTGCGCTTGGTCAGGATCGGCCGACCGTCGAGCTTGAAGACCACCGCATCGACCGGCGCACCCTGCCCGCTCTCGGTGACCAGGGCGTCGATGCGCACCAGGCCGACCTGCCACGTGCCGGTAAGCGGCGCGATTTCGACCGTGGTCTCGCTGCCGCGCGCCAGCGCCTGATTGGCCTCGCGCAGCACCTGCTGGCTGACGCGGTCGACGCGCGCGGCCTCGGTCATCGCCACGCTGTCGGCCGCGGGCACCTCGAGCGTCCACTCGCTGCGGTGCACGGCGGGGCTGTTGACGTCGTCGAGGCGCAGAATCAGTCGGTAGCTGCCCTGGCGCAGCGGACGCTCGAAGGTCAGCGGCAGGATCGCGTCGTCGCCGTCTGCGAGACCGACCGTCGCCGCGTCGAGGACGGCGGCATCCGCGTCCGCCGGCGCCTCGAGCGCCGCGGCGGGCACGTCGAATTTGATCCGGAAGCGATCGAACAGGTCATCGCCGCGCAGGATCTCGCCGTTGATCAGCAGGTTGTAGGCGCGATGGCTGCCGAGCTGCGCGGCGGTGAGGGCCTCGGTCGGTACCAGCGCGGTCACCTGGGCCAGCGTGCGCGCGCCGCGGCGCGCGGGATAAGCGAGCTGAACGTCGGCGTCGAAGGTCGGCGCGTCGGCCGGCAGCTCGGTGCTGTACGACTTGAACGACGCCAGCCACTCGCCGCTCGCCTTGATCGGATCTTTGTAGATCTCGGCGATCAGGGTCAGGGCGCCGAGCGTGCCCTGGCTCGTCTGGAAGCGGATCGCCGCCTCGACCGCCTCGCCGAAGCGACCGCAGCGGTTGGCGATGCCGCCGCCGCCGATGTCGCCGCCGCGCACGCCGAAGGGCGTGATCAGCAGATCGTCGACGCCGTCGCCCAGCTCCCACAGGCGGTACGCGCCCTGCTTCCAGCGCTGGTAGAAGATCAGCAGCAGATCGTTGCCGAGCATGCGCTCCGAGCGGTAATACCAGACCTCGGTCGGCCACAGCACGGCGCCGCAGTTGCTGACCAGGCGCTGGGTCGGCAGGCCGTTGTAGAGCAGGATCCGGCCGCGCTCGTCGCGCGCGTCGGGGGAGCCGACGATCTGCGCGACCGCGTCGAGGCGGCGCATCCACTCGTCGCGGAACTCGTTGCGCTGGGTGTCGGGATAGGGATCGCGCGCCTTCCAGAACTCCTCGATGAAGACGTCGCGCTGGTAGTCCTGCGGCAGATCGAGGAAGACCTCGAG
>JBCCOR010000198.1:0-7999 GCA_039025295.1 Acidobacteriota bacterium | reverse complement strand
GGTTTGGTCGACGTCCACGCCGCGCGGCGTCAGGGCATCTCAGATATAAAGGCCGCCGGAGACGTTGTGCACCTCGCCCGTCACGTAGCCGGCTTCTTCGCTGGCCAGGTAGACCGCAGCGGCGGCGATCTCGTCGACCCGGCCGATGCGGCGCAGCACGATCGCTACGTTCAGGCCCTGCTTGGCGCGTTCGTCGACCGCCTCGGTCATCGCGGTGTCGATGAAGCCGGGGGCGATGACGTTGACCGTGATGCCGCGGCTGCCGAGCTCCTTGGCGAGCGACTTCGCCATGCCGATCATGCCGGCCTTCGAGGCGGCGTAGTTGACCTGGCCGGGGTTGCCCATCACGCCGACCACCGAGGAGACGAAGATCACCCGCCCCCAGCGCTTGCGCATCATGTCGCGCACCAGGGCGCGGGTGACGGCGAAGCTGCCGGTGAGGTTGGTGGTCAGCACCTCGCTCCACTGCGCGTGGCTCATGCGAGCGAAGAGCCCGTCGCGGGTGATGCCGGCGTTGTTGATCACGATGTCGGGTGTCCAGGCGTCGTCGCCGTCCGTGCCGGCGAGACCGGCCGTGAGCTGGTCGCCGACGGTCTCCGCCTGCGAGACGTCGAGGGCGATCGCGCGCGCGGTGCCGCCGTCGGCCTCGATCGCGGCGACCAGCGCCTCCAGCTTGTCGACGCTGCGCGCCGCGCAGGCGACGCGCGCGCCGCGCGCGGCGAGATGGCTGGCGATCGCGTGGCCGATGCCCTGGGACGCGCCGGTGACGAGCGCGGTTTTGCCGTCGAATCGAAACATGTCGGAACCTCTCTCACGCCCCGAGCAGCGCCGCTTCCTGGCGGTGCAGCTCGGCGACCCGGTCTTCGATCTTGGTATCCAGATCGGCGTTGCAGAATTCCACGGCCCGGCGGACGGCGTTCTTGATCGCCTTGGCGTCCGAGCTGCCGTGACCGATGAAACATCCGCCCCGGATGCCGAGCAGCGGCGCGGCGCCTTGCTCGCTCCAGTCGAGCCGCTTGCGCAGCCGACGGAGGGACGGGGTGAGCAGACCTGCACCGATCTTGCTGCGCGCGGTCGACGTGAACGCTTCGCGCAGCAGATCCATGGTGTAGTACGCCAGCGACTCGCAGCTCTTGAGCAGTACGTTGCCGACGAAGCCGTTGCAGACGATGACGTCGACGCTGCCGTCGAACACGCTGCGCCCTTCGACGTTGCCGACGAAGTTCAGTCCGGTGTTCTCGAGGATGTCGAATGCGGCGCGGGTCGACTCATCGCCCTTGCCAGCCTCCTCGCCGACCGACATCAGGCCGACGCGCGGTGCGTCGAGGCCGAGCGCCGTCTGGGCGTAGAAATGGCCCATGACCGCGAATTCGAAGAGCTGGGCGGGCTTGGCGGTGAGGTTGGCGCCGACGTCGAGCACAACGGTGCCGCCGCAGCGCGACGGAAAGACGCCGGCGAGCGCGGGGCGATCGACGCCGGCGACGGTGCCGATGTGGACCTTGGCGGCGATCAGCGCGGCGCCGGTGTGTCCGGCGGTCACCATCGCCCGTGCGCGTCTGTCGCGCACCAGGCGCGCGGCGATGCGCACCGAGGCGTCGCGCTTGGTGCGGATCACGGCCGCGGAGGCGTCCATGGGCACGTGATCCTCCGCGTGCTCGATGCGCAGACGATCGCCGAGCAGGCGATCGCCGAAGCGCGACAGCGCCGCCGCTACCCGAGCCCGATGGCCGACCAGAATGATGCGCGCTTGATCGATTGTGACCGCCTCGTGGACACCCGCAACGATCGCGTTGGGCGCGTCGTCGCCGCCCATCGCGTCGACGGCGATCCACGGTCGGCGACCGTCGAGCGCCGATGGCGTGTCACGCCGGCGAGCGTCGCGCACGGTCGTGCTTAGAACTGTTCTTTGACGTCGATCACCGCGCGGCCGCGGTAGAAACCACAGGCGCCGCACACGCGATGCGGCAGCTTGATCTCGCCGCAGTTGGGGCAGGTCGACGTGCTCGGACGACGCAGGGCGTCGTGTGCGCGGCGCTTGTCGCGGCGGGCTTTGGAGTGACGGCGCTTGGGATTGGCCATGGCGTACCTCGAAGGGGCAAAACGTGGCGCGCGTCGGCGCGCGCCCGATGGGTGGGTTGGTTGAATAGGACTGGAACGATAGCGATGAAATGCCCGGTGCGTGGGTGAATCAAGACGGATCCGACGGCAGGCGCAGCTGCATAAGCCCCGCCCAGCGCGGATCGACCTCGGCATCGCAGCCGCAGTCGCCGTCGTTGAGGTCGGCGCCGCACGTGCTGCACAGTCCGGCACAGTCGGACTTGCACAGCGGCATCATCGGCACGTGAAGATGGATCTGCTCGCGCACCAGATCGGCGCTGTCGAGCACGGGTTCGTCGAGATACAGCACGCCGAGCTCGTCGGCGGTGAGCGCCTGATCGTGGGGATCCTCGCCGCTCGCCGCGGTCACTTCGGCGGCGAGCACGAGCATCAGGTCGAGCGTGCCGCGGACGTCGACGTCGAACACGCTCAGGCAGCGCGTGCAGCGCAGCGACTGCGTGTAGTCGAACGCGAGATGGAGATAGAGGCCCGCGGGCGTGCGAAGCAGGCGGCCGCGGCAGTCGATGGGCGCCAGCGACGCGATGTCGGGATGCTCGACGATCAGGGGCGCATCGGTCTCGCCGGTCGGCACATCGTCGCCCGCTGCCGCGCGCATAAGCGGATGCAGCGTTTCGCGCCACGTGTGCGGCGCGTCGAGGCGATCGAGGCGAATCTCCATGATGGGGAACAGGTCGGCAAGTGTGGATGGCGCAGGACGAAGAGAGCGTGGTCGCGATCGCTTGCCCGTCGCGGGCGGGCGTATGCGGATCGTCGTGGGCTGGAACGCGGAGGCGCCGGCGGGGTGCGTCGACACGGGCATACACCGGACGTGCAAATCGCAGGGCGCAAGGGACGTAAGGCTATGGAATCGTGGGCGGTCTGTCAATCGGTGACGCGACGCCGATGCGCCGAGCCGGCCCTGCACAAACGACCGCGGGCCGGACGCTCCGAGAAGCATCCGGCCCGCGGTCGCGCGCTGCGGGAGGGCGCGCTGCGACGAACGACGCGATCGCGTGGCCGATCGCGTCGAAATTCGGTCAGTTGAACGTGTCGGTCAGGATCAGCAGCTGGAAGGAGCCGTCCGTCGGTGAGCCGATCGCGTACACCTGATAGGCCGTACCGCCGGCGAGCGCGACCGTGATCGGTGCGAAGCTGGTCGGGCGCACGCCGCCGGCGCGCGACAGCCAGAAGCTGTACTCGCCCGGGCTCAGATCGACCGACAGGGCTTCACCGTTCATCAGCGTGGGCTCGAACGCGTTGACCAGGCGGTTGATGGCGACGCGCGGGAAGTCGGCGGCGTGGCGCACGGTCAGGCGCACGTCGCGCTCGCTGATGCGCGGCGAGACCGCGTCGGTGATCTGCGGAGTGGCGTTGTTGACGAAGGGCGTCAGGGCGATGCCCGGACCCGGCGTCAGATGGGCAACGACGGTCACGTCAGCGCCGTCGGTGAGGGTCGCGTCGAGGGTCATCACCGGGTTCTCGGTCTGCGGATCGGCGCCGGCGAGGAAGATCTCGATGGCGTAGTCGCCCGCGTCGAGCGTCACCGGGCCGGCAGTGTTGGTGAAGACGACGCCGGTCAGGAAGGGCGCACCGTTGACCCAGATGTCGACCGGCAGATCGGCCGGCAGGCCGAGCGGGCTGCCGGAAATGCCGTGGACCACCGTGAGCTTGGCCTGGGCGAACGTGAGGGCCGGCAGCAGCAGAACGAAGAGAGCGAAGAGAACGGGGACGCGGAAACGGGTGAACAAAGACTTGCGCATTTGAGACATTCCTCTCCTTGAACGAGGGTGATGACTGGTGTGCCGAATGGCACATGTACAAAAGCGTTGAGTGGTTGGGACGGCCGAGCGTAAGCCGTCCATTTCATGCTTCTGCAACGTGGTTTCGATGCTTTCGTAGCATCGGATGAGGTTCGATCTCATCTTTTTCTGGACTGTACCTAATCAAGCCTGTGACAGAAAAGAGTTTTTTCCTGGACGCTCATTGCCAGTGCGCGGGTAGGCGGCGTGCAGCGGTCTTGATACACTTCGCGCGCTGTGGCCCTGTCCACGCCCCCACGCCCCCGCGCACTGGCGGCTGTCGCATGCCGCGCCCGCTGGCCAATCGAGCCGCACGGCTCCTTCGGCGCGCCGCCAGATGCCGCCCACGCGACGACTGAGGAGATCCGCCTTGAAAGCCATCGGCTACCGCAAGCAGCTGTTCGTGCAACCGTTCGACCATCGCGGCTCGTTCACCAAGAGCTACTTCGGCTACAAAGGTCTGCCGACCATCGATCCGTCGAGCGATCTGTTCCTGCCGGTTTCGGAGCTGAAGACCCTGGTCTATCGCGGCCTGCTGCGCGCGATCGACCTGGGCGTGCCCGCCGACCGTGTCGGCGTGCTCGTCGACACCCAGTTCGGCAGCCAGATCATCGCCGACGCGCGCCATCGCGGCATTCCGGTCGCCACCTGCCTCGAGCGCAGCAGCCAGCCGATCTTCGACTTCGAATACGGCGCGCACTGGATCGACCACGTGCGCTTCGTCAACCCGGACATCCTCAAGGTACTCGTTCGTTACCATCCCGAGGACGATCCGGCGGCCAACCGCGAGCAGCTGGTGCGACTGAAGCAGATTTCCGACTACGTCCACGCCGGCGACGCGCATCACTTCATGTTCGAGCTGCTGGTGCCGCCGACCACCGACGCCGATCGCGCGGCGGGTGATGCCTACGACGTCGAGCGCCGTCCGCAGCTCACGATCGAGGCGATCCGTCAGATCCAGGCCTTCGGCATCGAGGCCGACATCTGGAAGCTCGAAGGCTACGATCGCGCCGAGGACGCCGCGGCGGTCGCCGCCCAGGCCCGCGCCGGCGGCCGCGACGACGTCGGCAGCATCCTGCTCGGCCGCGGCTCGGGCTTCGACAAGGTCGCCGAATGGCTGCGCACGGCCGCGCCGGTCGAAGGCTTCATCGGCTTCGCCGTCGGCCGCACCAACTTCGACGCGCCGCTGCGCGCCTATCTCGAGGCGCCGTCCGACGAGGCGGCCACCACCGCGATCGACGCCATCGCCCACAACTACAAGCGCTGCGTGGACCTCTGGCTGGAACACGCCGGAAACGCGTGAGCGCCGCGCCGGGCGACGGCACGTTCACGCTCGGTCCGCTGACCGTCCGCCTGCTCGACGACGGCCCGTTCCGCCTCGACGGCGGCGCGATGTTCGGCGTCGTGCCCAAGCCGCTGTGGGCGCGGCACAAGCCCGCCGACGACCGCAACCGCATCGCCATGGTGACCAACTGCGTGCTCGTTTCGCGCGGCGACGCCCACGTGCTGATCGACACCGGCATCGGCGACAAGCACGACGCGAAGTTCTGCGATCTGTTCGGCGTCGATCCCGATCGGCGCACGCTGCCGCAGCAGCTCGACGCGGTCGGCATCGCGCCCGAGCAGATCACCGACGTCGTGCTCACCCATTTGCACTTCGACCACTGCGGCTGGAACACGCGCCGCGACGGCGACCGCGTCGTGCCGACCTTTCCGCGCGCCCGCTACTGGCTGCAGCGCGGCGAGGTCGATCACGCCCGCGCGCCGAACGTGCGCGATCGTGCCAGCTATCTGCCGGACAACTGGGAGCCGCTCTTCGAAGCCGATCAGGTCGCGCTCTTCGACGACGCGGCCGAGGTCGTACCGGGCGTCGTCGTCCACCGCGCGCCGGGCCACAACGCCGACATGTGCATCGTGACCCTCAACGCGGTCGACGACGCGGCGGAAGGCGAAACCGGCGTGATCTTCGCCGACCTCGTGCCGACCGCTGCGCACGTGCCGCCGGCCTGGGTGATGGGCTACGATCTCTACCCGCTCACCACGGTCGAGCACAAGACGCGGTGGGTTGCGCGCGCCGCGGCCGGCGGCTGGCGCTGCATCTTCACCCACGAGACCGAGGCGCCGGTGCGGCGCCTGGTCGAGAGCCGTCCCGGACGCTTCGTCGCCCAGCCGTGGCGCGACGCCGGAACCTCGGAGAACCACGATGGCTGACGCATACGATCTGGTCGTCCTCGGCAGCGGCCCGGGCGGCTACGTCGCGGCGATCCGCGGCGCCCAGCTCGGGATGCGCTGCGCGGTGGTCGAGAAAGACCCAAAATTCGGCGGTACCTGCCTGCATCGGGGCTGCATTCCGACCAAGGCGCTGCTGCACACCGCCGACGCGTTCGACGAGATGCGCCACGCCGACAAGATCGGCATCGCGCTCGACGCCGCGCCCCGCCTCGACATGGACAAGGTCCATGCCTACAAGGACGGCGTGGTCGGCAAGAACGCCAAAGGCATCGAATTCCTCTTCCGCAAGAACAAGATCGAAGGCGTGCACGGCATGGGGCGCCTGGTCGGGCCGAACGACGTCTCGGTGACCGCGCCTGACGGCGATACGCGCGTGCTGCACGCGCGCCACATCTTGATCGCGACCGGCTCGGTGCCGCGCGAGCTGCCGTTCGCGCCGACCGACGGCACGCGCATCGTCAACTCCGATCATCTGCTGCAGCGGCGCACGGTGCCGGCCAGCCTGGCGGTGCTCGGCGCCGGTGCGGTCGGCTGTGAGTTCGCCTCGGTCTACGCCGCGTTCGGCAGTCAGGTGACGATCCTCGAGCAGCAGCCGCGGCTGCTGCCGATCGAGGACGAAGACGCCTCGCAGGCGCTCGAGCGCAGCTTCCGCAAGCGCGGCATCCAGTCGCTGACGGGCGCGCGGCTGACGGCCGTGCAGCCGACCGACGCGGGCGTCGATCTGCAGCTGACCACCGCCAGCGGCGAAGCGCGCAGCCTGTCGGTCGAAGTGCTCCTGGTCGCCGTCGGACGCGCCCCGGTCGCCGAAGGGCTCGGCTTCGAGGCGCAGGGCATCCAGCTCGACCGGGGCTACGTGCGGGTCAATCCCTTCATGCAGACCCGCGTGCCGCACATCTACGCCATCGGCGATGTGGTCAACACGCCGTGGCTGGCGCACGTCGCGTCGGCCGAGGGCATCCTGGCAGCCGAGCACATGCACGATCCCGCCAGCGCGCGCCCGCTCGACTATGGGCGCGTGCCGTCGTGTACCTACTGCGCGCCCGAGGTGGCCAGCGTCGGCCTGACCGAGGCCGCCGCGCGCGCGGCCGGGCACGACGTCCAGATCGGCTCGTTCCCGTTCACGGCGCTCGGCAAGGCGGCGATCCTGCAGCGCACCGAAGGCTTCGTCAAGGTCGTGCGATCGCGCACGTATGATGAGATTCTCGGCGTTCACATCGTCGGCGCCCACGCCACCGATCTGATCGCAGAAGCCTGCGTCGCGATGCAGGTGGAGGCGACCACCGAGGAGCTGTTCCGCACCATCCACGCCCATCCGACGCTGTCGGAGGCGATGATGGAGGCCGCGCACGCAGCGCACGGTCACAGCATCCATACCTGATCGATCTGCCGACGAGAATCATCCGCCCACAGTCGACACGCTTACCCTCACGTTTCGCCCAGCCGACCGTGCGCCCGCCATGCGCGGTCGGACGCCGGGGCAGACGGTTTTGACCCGACGGAGCACGCGCATCATGCCGACCGAAGTTCTCATGCCCCAGATGGGGGAGTCGATCGCCGAAGGCACCATCAGCCGCTGGCTGGTCAAGGAAGGCGATCGGGTCGAACGCGATCAGCCGCTGCTGGAAATCGCCACCGACAAGGTCGACGCCGAGATTCCCAGCCCGGCGTCGGGCGTCCTGCAGCAGATCATTCGGCAGGAAGGCGAGACCGTGCCGGTCAACGAGGTCGTGGGTTTGATCGGCGACGCAGCGGACCAGCCGGCCGCCGCCGCGGCTCAGCCGGCAGCGGCCGCGCCGCCGCAGATGGCGCCGCCGCAGCCCGCCGCCCTGCCGCCGCAGTCGCAGATGGCGCCGCCGCAGGCTGCGGCGGCG
>JBCCOR010000197.1:0-8015 GCA_039025295.1 Acidobacteriota bacterium | reverse complement strand
TACAGCCCACCGGCGATCTGCATCTCGGCAACTACCTCGGCGCGATCCGTCGCTGGGTCGACCAGCAGGACGCGGCCGAGAGCTTCATCTGCATCGTCGATCTGCACGCGATCACGCTCTACCAAGATCCGGCGACGCTGCGTCAGCAGACCCGCGAAACCGCCGCCATGCTGCTCGCCGCCGGCATCGATCCGGCGCGCACGACGCTCTTCGTGCAGAGCCACGTCCGCGCCCACGCCGAGATGTCGTGGCTGCTGACCTGCGTCACGCCGCTCGGCTGGCTCGAGCGCATGACGCAGTACAAGACCAAGGCGCAGAAGCAGGAGTCGATCCTGACCGGCCTGCTGACCTATCCCGTGCTGCAGGCCGGCGACATCCTGCTCTACGACGCCCACGACGTACCGGTGGGCGAGGATCAGAAGCAGCACATCGAGCTCGCCCGCGACGTCGCGCAGCGCTTCAACCATCTCTACGGCGACACCTTCCGCGTGCCGACGCCGCGGATCGCGCAGGTCGCGGCGCGGATCATGGGACTCGACGATCCGACCGCGAAGATGAGCAAGAGCACGACCGCGCGCGGCCACGCCGTGCGCATGACCGACGAGGACGCCGAGATCCGCCGCAGCTTCAAGCGCGCGGTCACCGACTCGGGCAACGAGATCGCGTTCAGCGACGCCCCCGAAAAGGCCGGCGTCGTCAATCTGCTGACCATCTACCAGGCCGTGACCGGCAAAGCGCAGGACGCCGTGCTCGCCGATTTCGCCGACGCCCGCGGCTACGGCGATCTCAAGAAGGGCGTCGCCGAGGTGGTGGTCGAGGCGCTGGCGCCGATCCGCGAACGCTACCGCGCGCTGATCGACGACCCCGCCGAGCTCGACGCGATCCTGGCCCAGGGCGCTGCGCGCGCGCGCGCGATCGCGGAGCCCAAGATGATCGCCGCCAAGCGCGCGATGGGCTTCGACGTGCCGGCCGATCCGGTCGCCTGATCGGATGCGGGCCGTCCGGGGGCGCGCTCTTGCAGCGGCGCGCCTCGCGCCGCTGCTGATCGTCGTGATCGCACTGGCGTGTGCGCCGCCGCCGCGCTCGGGCGATCTACCCGCGCCGCCGCCGGTCGATGCCGCCGACGCCCCCGCTCCGATCGTCGCCGAAACCGCGCTGCGCCGGGTCGAGCCGGCCGAACTGCCGCCGCTGCTCGACGACGGCCTGACCGACGCGTCGATCACCGCCACGCTGGCCGCTGAGGGGCTTCTCGGCGGCGACCGCGACGCGCTGCGCCAGGCGCTGACCCGCAGCCGCGACTGGTACCGGCGCCAGCCCGATGCGCGGCGCGTGCGCTTCGGCCCCGATCGGGTGACGATGGGCGCGCTCGACGCCGCCTACACCCGCGTGCTCGGATGGCTCGACGAAGACCTCACCGCCGCGCAGCTCGGCGCGCGCCTGGCCTATCACTTCCGCTGGTACGAGAGCGTCGGCGCCGAGGAGGCCGACGGCACGCGCCGCGGCCGCGTCCTCGTCACGGGCTACTACGAGCCGGTGATCGAGGCCAGCCTGCGTCGGCGTCCGGGCTACGACGTGCCGATCTACGGACCGCCGCAGGTGCGCCTGGTGCGGGTCGATCTCGGTGCCTTCGCCGACGATCTCGCCGGCCGGCGGGTGTCGGGTCTGCTGCGCCAGGGCCGTCTGGTGCCCTTCCCCGACCGCGCGGCGGTGCGCGCCGGCGAGGCCGGCGACGTCCTCGGCGGCCGCGAGATCGCATGGGCCAAGAACGAGGTCGACGTCTTCTTTCTCGAGGTCCAGGGCTCGGGCAGCTTGCGCCTGCCCGACGGCCGGCTGCGCCGCATCGGCTACGCCAGCGCCAACGGCCACGCCTACCGCAGCATCGGCAAGCTGCTGATCGATCAGGGCAAGATCGCGCGCGAGCGTATGTCGATGCAGGCGCTGCGCAGCTATCTCGACGATCATCCCGAGGAGGTGCGCGCGATTCTCGACCACAACCGCTCGATGGTCTTCTTCCGCTTCCTCGACGGACCGCCGGTCGGCAGCATCGGCGTGTCGGTCACGCCCGGACGCTCGATCGCCACCGATCGCAACCTGATGCCCAAGGGTGCGCTCGGCCTGCTGGTGACCGAGGTGCCGCGCCTCGGCGACGACGGTCGCACGGTGGCGGAGGGGCCGCTGGTGCGCCTGGTGCTCAACCAGGACACCGGCGGCGCGATCAAAGGGCCGGCGCGGGTCGATTTCTTCTGGGGACGCGGTCCGGCGGCCGGCGCGCGCGCCGGGGCGATGAAGCAGCCCGGACGACTGGTGTTCTTCGCGCCGCGCACGGACGCGCTGCCGCGCCGGCCGAACGCGCCGCCTGAGGACGACGATCCGGCCGCGGCCGCGATCAAGGATGGGGCGTGACGCCGGGCGAGCCCGACGGCAGCTCGACCACCTCGGGATGCGCGCGGCGCATGGCGTGCAGCAGGCGGTCGCCGTGCTCGCGATTGCGCACGCCGACGGTCAGGACGACCTCGGTGCGGCCCATGCGCGGGCCGTAGACGCGGTCGTGAAAGACGCGCAGGACGTTGCCCTTCTGCTCGGCGATGCTGTTGAGCAGGGCAGCCAGCGCGCCCGGCCGGTCGACCAGCACCGTGCGCAGCCGCAGCACCTGGCCGCGCCGCGCCAGCGCGCGTTCGATCAGCAGATTGAGGCGGTTGAGATCGATGTTGCCGCCGCACAGGATGACCGCGGTGCGGCGTCCGCGGATCGCCGCGCGCAGCGTTTCCGATGCGGTGATCGCCGCCACACCCGCGCCGCCCGCGCCCTCGACCACGGTCTTGCCGTTCTCGAGCAGGGCCACGACCGCCGATTCGATCGCCGCCTCGGAGATCAGCACGATGTCCTCGACCCGCCGACGGATGATGTCGAGCGTGCGCTGCGCCGGCCGCTTGACCGCGATGCCGTCGGCGATCGACGGCCGCGCCACCGGCTCCATCAGCATGCCTTCTTGGAAGCTGCGGTACATCGACGGCACCGACTCGCTCTGTACGCCGTAGACCTTGATCGCGGGGTTGATCTCGGTGACCGCGGTGGCGATGCCGGCGATCAGGCCGCCGCCGCCGATCGGCACGACCACCGCCTCGAGATCGGGCAGATCGTCGAGCAGCTCGAGGCCGATCGTGCCCTGGCCGTTGATGACGTCGTCGTCGTCGAAGGCGTGGATGAAGGTCTGACCTTCCTCGGCCTGGATCTCCCGGGCGCGCGTGTAGGCGTCGTCGTAGCTCTCGCCGTGCAGCACGGCGCGAATGCGGTCGCCGTAGGCTTCGGTGCGCATGATCTTGACGTGCGGCGTGTCCTCGGGCATGACGATCGTCGCCGGCATGTCGAGATCGGCCGCGCCGAAGGCGACGCCCTGGGCGTGGTTGCCGGCCGACGAGGCGATCACGCCGCGCGCGCGGGTCTCGTCGTCGAGCAGGCGAAGCTTGTTGACGGCGCCGCGCACCTTGAACGAGCCCGTCACCTGCAGCGTCTCGTATTTGAAATAGACCGCGGCGTCGGTGCGCTTGGAAAAACCGCGCGAGCGGCGCAGGGGCGTGCGCACCAGGACGTCGCGCACGCGTTCGCGCGCGGCGCGGATGGCGGCGAGATCGACCGCCGTCGACGCCTGGGTCGTCATCGGCGTCAGAGCCCTTCGCGACTTTCCGCGATCAGCTGATCGACGACCTGCTTGAAATCGCCGGTTTCGCGGTAGATCGCAAGCTGGCGGTCGGCCGACGAGCCCTCGCGCGCGATCGTCCGGGCGTATTCGACTTCCTTGCGCGTGCCGAGCTCGTCGACCACGTCGTCGACCAGCGCGAGCAGCTCCTCGGTGCGCTCGGCGACCGGCAGCTCGGTGCGGCGTCCGAAGTCGATCAGCTTGCCCTCGGTGCCGTAGCGCAGCGCGCGCCATTTGTTCTCGTCGATCAGGTGATGGCTGTACGTGCGCCAGGTGCGGTTGGCGCGGCGCAGCAGAATCAGCTTGGCGACGATCGCCTGGATCAGCGCGGCGATGCAGATCACCTCGTCGATCTTCGTGCAGATGTCGGTGATGCGGAACTCGAGGGTCGGAAACTTCGGATGCGGGCGGATGTCCCACCAGATCTTGGTCGGCTCATCGATGCAGCGGGTGTTGATCAGCACGTCGAGAAACGTCTGATAGGCGCTCCACGACTCGAACGCCGGCGGCAGTCCGGAGCGCGGCATGTTCTCGAACACCACCGAACGATACGACTTCAGGCCGGTGTCGGAGCCGAGCCAGAACGGCGAGCTGCTCGACAGGGCGAGCAGATGCGGCAGGAAGTACGATGCCTGCTTCATGATGTCGAGACGCATCTCGGGATCGGGGATGCCGACGTGGACATGCATGCCGAAGATCAGCAGGCGGGTGGCGATGTAGCCGAGATTCTCCTGCAGATGGACGTAGCGATCGGCGTCGGTGATCGGCTGGTCGTCGAAGGACGAAAACGGATGGGTGCTGGCGGCCGCCATGGCCAGGCCGTACTCGTCGGCGACCTCGACCACCGCCCGACGGACGCGGACGATCTCGTCGCGCGCTTCCTCGATCGTGCGGCATACGCTGGTGCCGATCTCGACCTGCGACTTCATGAATTCCGGCTTGATTTGATCGTGGATCAAGCGCTGGCCGGCGGCGATGAGATCCTCATTGCGCGGTGCGAGCTCGCGCGTGGCGGGATCGATGATCTGGTATTCCTCTTCGATCCCGAGGGTGAGCGGTGGCAGACCCATGGCTGGCGATCTCCGTCAAGGCGCGCCGGGAGGAGCGCGGCGCAGGGGTGGACAACGCGCGCATTTCCCGGCTGGTCGTGGAACGATTGAGCGGCCGGCAGTGTAGCATGCGGTAACGTATCCGCTTCTACCGGTCGCGTCCTGCCTCGATCTCGCCACGTCATCGCCCGACGGGTGCCGCTGCACTGCGCCACGCTCGTGCGCATCGAATCGCCCGTCCGCTATCTGCTCGGAGACCTGCCATGCCGTCCACGCCCGCGCACACCGCCCCGTTTCGTCCTCTGCAGCGCGAACGCGACGCGCGCGACGCCGCGATGCCCGAGCGGATGGGCGACCGGCTGCGGCTGTGGGGGCAGGGTGTGAAGGAGCGGATCAAGCAGCCGTTCTACCTCGCCTACCGCCGGCGCCTGCGCAACAAGCTGCGCGATTGGACCCTGCCGCATCACATCGGCATCATCATGGACGGCAACCGCCGCTTCGCGCGCGCCGCGGGGCGGTCGAACGTCTGCTACGGCCACGGCCGCGGCGCGGAGAAGCTGCACGAGGTGCTCGACTGGTGCTACGACGCCGACATCCGGGTGGTCACCGTGTGGTGCTTGTCGCTCGACAATTTCCAGCGCAGCACCGACGAGCTCGCCAGCCTGCTCGCACTCTTCGAGGACAAGACCCGCGAGATGGCCGAGGGCGAGACCGTGCATCGGCATCGCGTGCGGGTGCGCTACATCGGCGAGCGTCAGCGCCTGCCCGACAGCCTGCAGCGCGAGATGGCGCGCCTCGAGCGCGAGACGGCGCACTACGACAGCTTCGTACTCAACATCGCGATGGCCTACGGCGGGCGTGAGGAGATCGCCGAAGCCTGCCGGCGCTACATCGGCGACCGCGCGTCCGCCGGCTGGACGCCCGAGCAGATCGCCACGGCGCTCGACGCCGACGCGCTCGGCGGCTTTCTCTACACCGCCGACCAGCCCGAGCCCGACCTGATCCTGCGCACCAGCGGCGAAGTCCGCCTGTCGGGCTTCCTGCTGTGGCAGAGCGCGCACGCGGAGTTCTATTTCTGCGACGCGCACTGGCCCGCCTTCCGCGAGATCGACTTCCTGCGCGCCCTGCGCTCGTACGATCTGCGCCAGCGTCGATTCGGACGCTGAGCCGCGGGCGGCGCAGGGGCTGCCGGTGCCTGGGCCCGAGCTCGCCCTGCGCGCAGCGCGCGCGCTTGATACGATCGTTAGCCGTTCGTACCCAGCCCGCGTCCGCGCTCGTCCGCCGGCCGCATCGCCCGATCGTTCAGCCAGGCTCGCATGCCGACTCCCTCTCCACCGCGCCCGTCCCAGCCCGCCCGTTCGGCCACGTCCGACGCGCCGACCGTCCCTCGCCATCTGGCCGATCATCCGGTCACGGTCGCGCTGCGCACGGCAGCTTTCGCCCTTGACGACGACGACCGCATCCTCGCCGTCAATCCGGCGGCGATCGAGCTGCTCGGTGCGCCATCGGCCGACGCGCTGTGCGGCCGTGCGATCGGCGACGTCTACCGCGCGAAGCTGGCCGAAGCGGCGGTCCACGAGCCGCCGCGCAACCCGGCGCTCGACACCCTGGTCGACATCAGCTCGGTCGATCTGCCGGTCGAGACCCGGGCGACCCAGGTGCGCGCCCTCAAACGTCCGCTGGCGCGCTCGCCGGTGCGCCGGCTCGAGCGGATCGACGGCTCGCGGCTGTCGGTGCGCGACTGGCTGGTGCCGGGCGACGACGGCGTGGTCTGGCTGCTGGTCGAGGACGTCACCGAGCTCGAGGCGCTGCGTCACGAGCAGGCCTGGCTGCTGCATCACGATCCGGTCACCGGCCTGCCCAACCGGCGGTCGTTCGAATCGACCCTCGAGCGGGCGCTCGAGCGGGCGCGCGCCGGCCGCGCGGTCTATGCCTTCGGCTATCTCGATCTGGACGACTTCGACATCGTCGCCGACACCTTCGGCCAGGTGGCGGGCGACGAGCTGCTGCGGCAGATCACCGTGCTGGTGCGCCGCCAGCTCGGCGCCGACGATCAGCTTGCCCGCCTGGCCGACGATCGCTTCGGCATGCTGCTCGACGGCGTCTATCCCGAGCAGGCCGAAACCCGCGCCGCCGCGCTGCGCGCGGCGCTGGGCAATTTCCGCTTCGGCTGGCAGCAGGAGAGCTTCGAGGTCAGCGCGACCTTCGGCCTGGTGCCGATCGGGCGCGACAGCGGCGACCTGGTGCAGCTCTTCGGCGCCGCCGACGCCGCCGCGTCGCGCGCGCGCAGCGAGCTGCAGGCGATCCATCAGTTCGACGCCAACAACACCCAGGATGTCGATCTCGCCGAGCACTACGGCGAAATGCGCTGGCTGGCGCGCATCCACCGCGCGCTCAAGAAAGGGCGCTTCTGTCTCTACCGCCAGCCGATTGTGTCGACGGCGGCCGTGGCCGCCGGCGCACCGCCGCCGTTCTACGAGATCCTGATCCGCATGCTCGACGCCGACGGCGGGCCGATTCCGCCCGGCGCGTTCATTCCCGCCGCCGAGCGCTTCCATCTGATCGCCGACATCGACCGCTGGGTGGTGCGTACCGCGCTGCGCCAGCTGGCTGACGACGGCGGCGCGTCGTACGCCATCACCCTCAATCTCTCGGGTCAGTCGCTCTCGGAGTCGCGCTTTCTCGACTTCGTGGTCGAGCAGGTGGCCGCGAGCGGGGTCGATCCGCAGCGCGTGTGCTTCGAGATCACCGAAACCGCCGCCGTGGCGCATCTGGCGCGCGTGCGGCGCTTCATCGACGGCCTGCGCGCCGCCGGGTGTCGCTTCATCCTCGACGATTTCGGCAGCGGCCTGTCGTCGTTCGCCTATCTGCAGCAGCTGCCGGTCGATCTGCTCAAGATCGACGGCGCGTTCGTGCGCGACATGGTGCGCGATCCGCTGCAGCGCGCGATCGTCGGCGCGGTGCATCACGTCGCCGGCGTGCTTGAGCTCGGCACGGTCGGCGAGTTCGTCGAGGACGAGGCGACGCTCGAGGCGCTGCGCGCGATCGGCGTCGATTACGCCCAGGGCTACCACATCCAGCGTCCCGAACCGTGGACCTGAGTCGCGCGCTGCGCGATGACGCGCGCGCGATCTTCGACGCTGCTTGCGCCGCGGTCGAGCCGGCGCGCTGCGTGCGTACCGCGCTCGACGGCATCATCGACGGCGACGCCCGCCCAACGCACATCGCGGGGATCGGCAAAGCCGCGCGGGCGATGGCGGCGGCGGCCT
>JBCCOR010000196.1:0-8031 GCA_039025295.1 Acidobacteriota bacterium | reverse complement strand
GATGTCGCGTGCGTGCGCCGCTGCCAAACCTTCGCAGAGCTGGCGCGCGATCGTGATCGCGTCGGCGATCAGCACCGGGCCTTCCTGGATGCGCTGCTGCAGGCTGCCGCCCGCGTAGTGCGGCGTCACCAAATAGTGGTGCCCCTGCGACGTCTCCCCCACCTCGTGCACCGTCGCCAGGTTCGGATGGACCAGCGACGCCGCCATCCGCGCTTCGCGCGTGAAGCGCTGCACCGCCTTGATGTCGCGGCTCAGCTCCGGCGCCAGGAACTTCAAAGCCACCGTGCGGTCGAGCTGATGATCGAAGGCCTCGTAGACCACGCCCATCGCGCCGCGCCCGATCTCGGCGCGGATCTCGTACTGCTCGACCTGCGCGCCCACCAGCGGCACCGGCGAACCGTCAGGACGCTGCACCGGGCAGATCAGGCGATAGCCCTTCTTCGGAATCGTCTCGATGTACGTCGGCTGGCGCGCCGAGTCGCCCAGCGCCTTGCGCAATTCCCAAATCGCGTGGCTGATCACGTCGTCGCCGACGTACGCGTCGCGCCACACCCGGCTCAGCAGGTACGCCTTCGAAGCCAAATCCGGTGCCCGGCGCGCCAGGCACACGAGCACCTGCATCGAGCGTGCTTCCACCTGGACGCGCGTCTCGCCGCGCTCCAGCACGTTGCGCTGCGGACGAACCCACCATTCGCCCAGCTTGAAGTCCGCCCCGAGCGTCCCGCCGTCGGTCGGGTCGTCGGGAGGCCGACCGTGTCCATCCGAGTCCATGACCCAGTCCCCCGCATGACGTAGAAAAAATTTCGTCGCCAGTGTACCCGATCGACCGCCGACGACTCAGCGACGGCGCGGGCGGACGCGATCGTGCGGCAAATCGGGCGTCGGACGCGCTGGATCGGCGAAACTCGCGGCGATCGCGGCGCGGTCGGACGCGTCGACCTGTGCGGCGTCGTAGCCGGGAAACCGATGGACGCGCGTCGGCAGCGGCAGCGGACCCAAGGCAGCGGCCTGATCACGGTCGATCGGGTCGAAGAACACCAGCGATGCGAAGCGATCGAGCATCACCGGCGGACGCAGCAAGAGCTCGGGCGTGCCGCGCTTCTGGCGCGCGAGCACCCGGCGATGCCGCATCAGCTGCGGACCGATCAGCGTCGGCACGCGATAGGGCGCGTTGAACACGCCGCGGGCGCGGTCGACCGGAGGATCCTGCGCGCGCAGCGCGTCCCAGACCGCTGCGATTCGCGCCGCCGGCGCGCGCCGCACCCAGATGCCGCCGCGACACACGCCCGGCACCGTCGGCCGCCCCATCGCGATATTCCACGCGCAGACGACGCAGTCCGCGTCGTCGAGGGCCGCGGTCGGCAGCTCGAGCGCGACGTAGGGAAAAGGCGGTACGCGCGACGGGCCGAGCTGGGCGCGCAGCAGCGGCAGACGATCGAGCGCGGCGCGGTCGGACGCGAGATAGAAATGGACGACGTCGACGAAGCCGAGCGCACGATCGATCGCGATCGAGGTCGGACGCGCGATCACCGAAGGATCGTCCTTGTCGCGCAGCGCACCGACCCGCACGATGCCGCGCAGCGCGTGCAGCGGCGCAACGTGGTACGCGAACGGGAAGATCGTCGAGAAGCTGGCCAAACGCGCTGGACTCAGCCCGCTGCGGACAATCGTGCGAAGAAAGCCGGGTTATGCATAACGCGCGGCAGTATACGCGGCGCAAATGGTCGTGCATGCGCGCTGTTTGTGGTAGACAAAACAAGCAAGCCACTTGCATCAGCCCACCTGCCCGCGCCGCCCGGCGCATTCATGCCCGCGAGGACCGCTCCGCAATGATCCCCCGTTCCGCGTCCGTCGTCCCTTTCCGCATTCTGCTGCTCGGCATCCTGCTGCTCGGCATGCTCACCAACCCGATCTGGGCGAATGACGCCGAGAAGAACGGCGACGCCGCCGAAGACCAGCACACGCTCGACGCCGCCGTGCTGCGCGGCCTGACGCTGCGCTCGATCGGCCCGGCCATCAACTCCGGACGCGTGGTCGACGTCGCCGTCACGCCCGGCAAGCGCCATCGCTACTTCGTCGCGGTCGCCTCGGGCGGCGTGTGGAAGACCGAGAACGCCGGCACCACCTGGACGCCGGTCTTCGACAACGAAGGCTCGTTCGCGATCGGCTGCGTCACCATCGATCCCAACAACCCGAACGTCGTCTGGGTCGGCACGGGCGAGAACAACAGCCAGCGCTCCGTGGCCTTCGGCGACGGCGTCTACAAGAGCGTCGACGGCGGTCAGACCTGGCGCAACATGGGCCTCGAGGACTCGGGCCACATCGGCATGGTCGTCGTCGATCCGCGCGACTCCAACGTCGTCTACGTCGCGGCCATGGGCCCGCTGTGGAACAGCGGCGGCGATCGCGGCGTCTACAAGTCGACCGACGGCGGTGAGACCTGGAACCGCATCCTCCACGTCTCCGACAACACCGGCGCCGCCGAGGTGCATCTCGATCCGCGCGATCCCGACGTCGTCTACGCCACCAGCTGGCAGCGCCGACGCCACGTCTGGACGCTGCTCAACGGCGGACCCGAGTCGGGCTTCCACAAGTCGACCGACGGCGGCGAGACCTGGCGCCAGATCGATCGCGGCCTGCCGTCGACCGACCGCGGGCGCATGGGCCTGTGCATCTCGCCGGTCGACAACGATGTGATCTACGGCATTCTCGACGCCGAGCGCGACGAGAGCGGCCTCTTCCGCTCGACCGACCGCGGCGAGAGCTGGACCAAGCGCTCTGACCACGCCACCAGCGGCGACTATTGGAACGAGCTCTTCTGCGATCCGCACGATCTCGACACCGTCTACTCGGTGGACGTGTGGCTGTGGGTGACGAAGGACGGCGGCGCCTCGTTCGAGCGCGTGCCGAGCCGTCACAAGCACGTCGACGACCACGTCGTGTGGCTCGATCCGGAAGATCCCGACTACATGCTGGTCGGCTGCGACGGCGGCATGTACGAAAGCTTCGACCGCGGTGACACCTGGCACTTCAAGGAGAACCTGCCGATCACGCAGTTCTACCGCGTCGCCGTCGACAACGCGAAGCCGTTCTACAACGTCTACGGCGGCACCCAGGACAACAACTCGATGGGCGGTCCGAGCCGCACGCTGCGCAGCTCGGGCATCAGCAACGAGGACTGGTTCATCACCGTCGGCGGCGACGGCTACGAGAGCCAGGTCGACCCGACCGATCCGAACATCGTCTACGCCCAGTGGCAGTACGGCGGCCTGGTGCGCTACGACAAGCGCTCGGGCGAGGTGGTCGACATCCAGCCGCAGGAAGCGCCCGGCGACGACGCCGACCGCTGGAACTGGGACTCGCCGCTGGTGCTCTCGCCGCATCAGCCGACGCGGCTCTACTACGCCAGTCAGCGCATCTACCGCTCCGACGACCGCGGCAACGGCTGGCGCCCGATCTCGGGTGATCTCAGCCGCCAGCTCGATCGCGATCAGCTGCCGGTTATGGATCGGATCTGGGAGATGGACGCGATCCATAAGAACAAGTCGACCTCCGACTACGGCAACATCACGTCGCTGACCGAGTCTACGCGGATCGAGGGCCTGCTCTACGTCGGCACCGACGACGGCCTGATCCAGGTGCGCGATCCGGAGGCGCCGGAGGCCGGTGACAACGCCGCGTGGCGCGCGGTCGACGGCGTCAAGGGCGTGCCCGAGAACACCTACGTCACCGATCTCGAGGCCTCGCTGTTCGACGACGACACCGTCTACGCCAGCTTCAACAACAAGAAGAAGGGCGACTTCACGCCCTACATCGCGGTCAGCCGCGACCGCGGTCGCACCTGGACCTCGATGCGCGGCGACATGCCGGATCGCGAGATCGTCTACACCCTGATCCAGGATCACGAGGTGCCGTCGCTGCTCTTCGCCGGCACCGAGTTCAGCCTCTACGTCACCCTCGACGAGGGCGAGCACTGGCACAAACTCAAGGGCGGCCTGCCCACCATCCAGGTGCGCGATCTCGACATCCAGCGCGAGTGGAACGACCTCGCCCTCGCCACCTTCGGCCGCGGCTACTACATCCTCGACGACTACACGCCGCTGCGCGCGCTGGCGCGCGAGGCGGCCGCCGACGGCGGCGATGACGACAGCGCCGCGCGCCTCTTCCCGATTCGCACGGCGCTGCGCTACATCGAACAGCGCAGCCGCATCGGCTCGCGCGGCCACAGCTTCTGGACCGCCGAGAACCCGCCCTACGGCGCGGTCTTCACCTACTGGCTGCGCGACGGCCTGAAGACCCTGCGCGAGCAGCGCCTCGAGACCGAGAAAGAGGCGCGCGCGGACGATGAGATCCCGACGCCGGTGGCGTCGATGGACGAACTGCGCACGGAAGATCTGGAGACCGCACCCGCGGCCTACGTCGTCGTGCGCGACGCCGCGGGCGCCGTTGTGCGCCGGGTCGAGGCACCGCGCAAGGCCGGCCTGCACCGCGTGGCGTGGGACCTGCGCTGGCCGTCGGCGGCGCCGACCGAGCTCGTCCGTCCGGCGAATCTGCCGCCCTGGGTGACGCCCGATCGCGGTCCGCTGGCGCTGCCCGGCCGCTACAGCGCGACGCTCGAGGCGCGGGTCAACGGCGACTGGCAGCCGCTGACCGACGCGGTCGACTTCGAGGTCGAGGCGCTCGCGCTGGCGACGCTCAAGGCCGACGACGTCGCCGCGATGCAGGCCTTCCAGGAAGACGTGCGCGGCCTGCGCCGGGCGGTGCTCGGCGCCAGCCGCCTGAGCGGCGAGGTCGGCCAGCGGATCAACCATCTGCGCAAGGCCCTGGCCGACGCGCCCGACGCCGATCCGGCGCTGAGCGCCGAGGTCGAGGCCCTGCACGACCGGCTCGACGCGATCCAGCTGGCGATGCGCGGCGACGCCACGCGCGGCGAGCGCAACGTGTTCACGCCGCCGTCGATCGTGCAGCGGGTCGAGCGCATCGTGTCGGATCAGTGGTGGACGACCCAGGCACCGACCCAGACCCATCGCCAGGCGTTCGGCTGGGCCACGGAGGCGTTTGCGCCGCAGCACAAGGCGCTGGCCGCGCTGGTGAGCGATCTCGAAGCGCTCGAAGCGCGCGCCGAGGCCGCCGACGTGCCGTGGACGCCGGGTCGGATGCCGACCTGGTCAGCGGACGGCAACTGAGCGGTCGTTGTTGGGCAGATCGGCCGTATCAGCGATCCGCCCCGGGCGGATCGGCCGTACCGGCGTCGCTCGGCGCCGCGTCGGCCGGTTGCCCGAGCGGCTCGAGCGCCGCGGCGGCCGACGTCCACGCAAAGCTGCCGCCGTCGGCGACGCGGTAGTAGACGACGTCGCCGGGCAGAAACACCACCACGATCCCGCCGTAGCCCGACCAGTAGGGCACGGTGCGGTCGTCGGCGCCGGCCGGGCGGCGCGCCCACACGCCATCGTTGTAGCGCCAGTCTCGATCGCCGTCGACGACCAGGCCGCGGTCGTCGGGATCGCGCTGCATGGCCGCGGCCAGCCGCTGCGGATCGAGGATCGTTTGGCCGTCGACCTGGCCGCGATCGCCGTGGAAGAGCCGGGCGAGCTTGACCAGATCGTCAGCCGTCCACCACAGGCCGAAGCCGCCCAGCGCCGAGCGGGTCGGATCGGCCACGCCGGCGCGCAGCGAGACGGCGCCCGCCTCGGGGCCGGCGCCGATCGGCGCCAGCACGTGGCGCACGTAGCCGGCGAAGAGATCGTCGCCCCAGCGGGCGCGGGCGTCGGCGTCGCGCGCGAGCCAGGCGTCGAGCGCGCGGACCGCCAAGAAGGTGTCGGACGTGCGGTAGACGAAGCGCGCGCCCGGCGCCGCGCGTCGCGTCCAGTTGCCGGCCGCCTTCCGGCGCGCCGCTGCGGTCTCCGCCAGGAAGAACGTGATCATGCCGATGCCGCCTTCGTCGGCCATGAAGCGCGGCGTGCCGTAGTGGCCCGTCGCCATGTCGATCGCGTGCTCGATCGTCACGGCGCGCCACGAATCGCCGCCGGCGCGGCCGGGCCGATCGACCGGCCCGAGCGCCCGGTCGGCCACAGCCGGATCGACGCGCGCGGTCAGCGCCATCACCGACGCGCCCGCGAACGCCGCCTTGGCGAGCGAGTACGACGGCCACGGCAGCGCGTCGGCGTAGGGATGCGCGCCGTGTCGCGTGGCCACCGGGCCGCGGTAGTGCACGCCGCCGAACCACACGCCCTCGACGCCGACGTGCGCCGGATCGACGTCGGCCGACAGCCGCGCGAGATCGACGTCGGGTCGCACGCGCGACAGCGCAGCGAGCGGCCGCTGCGGCAGGCGTCGGGTCTGCTCGGCGCGGTAGGCGTCGACGACCGCTGACGCGTCCGCAGCGCGTGACGCATCAGCCCGCGCGTCGACGCGCGCCGGCGCTGATCCCCACAGATCGAACTTCAGATCGCGGCAGATCTCCTGCGTGATCTGGTACGCGATCGAGGAGATCGCGGCGTCGTTGAAGGCGAAGCCGATGACGCCGTGGTGAATGCAATTGCCGTTGCGCGCCACCAGCGCGAACGGCAGCGACGCGCGCGACCAGGCCGGCTCGTCGGCTACCTGCCAGGCGCGGCCCGGACCGACCCACGCCGCCCAGTGCGGATGCGCGTCGAAGTCGGGGCCGAGGCGCACGCCGCGCGTGCGCGGGATCAGATCGCCGTCGTTCTGCACCAGATCGAGCGTGATCGACGGCAGCGCGCGCCGCGACGGCGCGGCGGCGAAGCCGGGCGACTCGCGGTACACGCGCCACCGCCCGCGGTCGTCGGGATCGCCGCCGAAGACGATCGGTCCGGGCAGTTGATGCGACGGCGGCGCGGCGCTGTCGGGCGGCGCGAAAACGTCCATCGGATGCGGCGACGCGCCGGGCTGCAGCACGGCCCACGACGCGGGCGCCGGCGCAGGCGCACCGTCGCGCGCGGGCGCTGGATCGGCAAGCGCCAGCGACGCCAGCAGCGTCAAGCCGCTCAGCCCCCAGCGCACCCTTCGACGCGCGGCGCGTCGGTCGCGCATCGTCCTCACGGCGTTTGCACCGACCACGCCGACGCGTCGCCCGACTCGAAGCCGTCGACGAAGACCTCCGCCGACGCGCCCGCGGTCTGCATCAGCACCGCCGCGTTCATGCGCAGCACCTGGTCACCCATGGCGAGATCGAGATTGGCCGGGACGTCGCCCGTGCGGTGGTAGTCGGGATAGAGGTTCCAGTCGTTTTCGATCGTCAGCACGGCCGGCATGTTGCGATCGAGATACGGCACGTGGTCGGAGCCGAAGGCGAAGAGCGAGGTCACGGCGCGCAGTGTCGTCAGCTGATCCGCGGCGTCGACGAAGACGTCGAGCCGGCCGGCGAACGGCGGCTCGGTCTCGAGCAGGACGTCGAGATCGGCGTCGGCGCTGTAGCCGATCATGTCCATGTTGAGCATCAGGCGCACCTTCGCGTCATCGCCGTCGGCGACCAGCTGACCGGCGTGGTCGATGCTGCCGAAGAGGCCCTGCTCTTCGCCGGCGTAGCAGAGAAAGACGAGCGTCGCCTCGGGCGTGAAGCCGGCCGCGACCCGCGCCAGCTCGACGACGCCGGCGCAGCCGCTGGCGTTGTCCTCGGCGCCGGGCGCGGCGCTCGTCGGGTTCTGGGAGATGGCGTCGTAGTGCGCGCCGACGAGAATCCAGTCGTCGGGACGCGCGCTGCCGACGCGGGTTGCGATGACGTTCTCGACGGTCGTGGCGCCGACCGTGAACGACGACGTCTCGACCGTCAGGCCGCCGATCGCCTCGAATTGATCGACCAGCCAGTCGCGGGCGAGATCGATCTCGCTGCCGAAGGTGTAGCGGTTCCAGGCGGCGAGGGTCTCGAGGTCGGCGAACCAGCGGCTGGCGTCGACGGCGTCGGCCGCGGCCTGGGCATCGGGGCTGAAGGTCGTCCCGCGCCGCGGCGGACGGTTGGCGCCCTGGCGCACGAGCACCCGCTGGCCCTCAAAGCGCCCGACGTGCGCGCGG
>JBCCOR010000195.1:0-8067 GCA_039025295.1 Acidobacteriota bacterium | reverse complement strand
GATCCGGATGGCCAGGTGCCGATTCTTTTCAAGACGGCGGCGAAACTGGCGATCAAAGGCGGCGACATCGCGGCGACGACGGCAGGCATCGTTGAGGATGCAAAAACCTTGGTTTCACCGGATGCCACCGCCGGTGAGCGCTCATTGGCTGCTGTCTCTCTGCTGTCAGAAGTCGTTTCGCCCGTATCGGTTCGAGACGCCAAGCTCAGCGTCAATTTCGCTGAGACAGCCGGTGATGCTTCGAAAGGTATCGATCGAGTCGTCGACTCATCTGAGGCGACTATCAATACGACAGTGACAGCCGCTGACACGCTTTCCCGGCTGAGCACAAGTCAGCTCAAATCAATTCGCTCGCTCGAGAAGAGAATTGCAGAACATCAGCAGAAGCTACGAGACTTTCAGGCAAACCCAACGGTGCGACCTGGGATGGAAGGAGCGACGGAGCAGGCAATCCGAGCTCAGCAAGCAGCGCGCATTCGGCATTTGAAAGCCGAAATTCGAGCGTTCGAGGGGAGCATACGAAAAATTCGATCAGGAGGCTCAGAGTGAGTTTGAAGATCACGTTTGCAGAACCACGTGCGCCGTGGCCCCGTGTGCCTACCCCCTTCGCCACCTTGGTCGACGCCAGCTGCCGTGAGCAGCCAACTTTCGAAGAGGTTCGACAAGCCTCTTTGCCGTTGATCGAAGCTGGATGTACGTATTTCGTTTGCTACGGTGTGCATAGCGAAGCGGTTCACGACTTCATCGATGATTGCATCGCTGTCAGAGAAGTCGAACAGGAGACCTTGCAGGGCGACACCATCATGACGACTTTTCATCATCAAGAGTCTGCTCGGAACGTCGCAGAGTTCTTTATGAACTGCGCATTGCTCGGCATGCAGGGGGCGCTGATTATCACCCGAGAAGAAGGCCAGTGGGCATCGCTGTGCGAACGCTCGGGCGCGTAGCGACAGCTGGCGCCTGATGCGACCACGCGGTCGCCCAGCCATCCTTCCCTACGCGGTTGCCGCGGCACCGCGCGACGACGCACCGCGCGACGCGTCCCCGCGACGCGGCCGCGCGCGATAGCCCACGACGTCGTCGACGACCAGGTACAGGCACGGCACCAGAACCAGCGTCACCGCGGTCGAGAAGACGATGCCGAAGGCGAGGGAGATCGCCATCGGGACGATGTACTGCGACTGCAGCGACGTCTCCAAGATGATCGGCATCAGGCCGAAGAAGGTCGTCGCCGTGGTCAGGAAGATCGGACGGAAGCGGCGCATGCCGGCGCGGACGATGGCCTCGAAGCCGGGATGGTCGCCGCGCGTGCGGTTGGCGTAGTCGATCAGGATCAGCGAGTCGTTGACCACCACGCCCGAGAGCGCGATCACGCCCATGAAGCTGATCAGCGAGAGATCGAAGCCGAGCAGAATGTGCCCGAAGACCGCGCCGATGATGCCGAACGGGATCGCCGCGATCACCACCAGCGGCTGGACGTAGCGACGCAAGGCGACCGCCAGGAGCGCGTAGATCACGAACATCGCCAGGCCGAAGCCGCCCCACAGCGACGCCGTCGCCCGGCGCATCTCGGCGCTGCCGCCCTCGAACGTCCAGGTCAGGCCCGGGTATTCCTGCGCCAGACGCGGCAGGACGTCCTCGTTGATCGCCTGGATCACCTGGCCGATCGCGCGATCGGGCTCGATGTCGGCCGAGACGCTCACGATCCGCCGGCCGTCGCGCCGATCGAGGCGCGCGAACGCCTCGCCCGTGCGCACCTCGACCACGTCGAGCAGCGGCACTTCCCCGCCCGACGGCGTGCGCAAGACCAGCGACTCGAGATGGTAGATGTCCTCGCGCTCGTCCTCGGGCAGCTTCACCCGCACCTCGATCTCGTTGGTGCCGCGCAGCAGGCGCAGCGCGAGCGAGCCGAAGAACGCGCCGCGCAGCTGGCTGCCGACGTCGGCCGGCGTCAGGCCCAGTGCGCGGCCCTCGGGCAGGAGCGCGAAGTCGTACTGCACCTTGCCCTTGCGGTAGCTGTCGTTGATGTCGCGGGCGTAGGTGAAGGTCGCGAGCTCCTCGGCGAAGGCGCGCGAGGCGCGCTCGAGGACGTCGATGTCGGCGTGGCTCAGATCGACGCTGATGTCGCGGCGGAAGCCGCCCGGACCGCGCTCGGCCTCGAAGGTGATCTGGGCGACGCCCGGAATGTCGCCGATCGAGTCGCGCCAGATCTGGATCACCTCCGCCGCCGACATCGTGCGCTCGTCGGGCGGCAGCATCACCAGCTCGACGTCGATGAAGCTGCCGCCGCGGACGTTGGTCATCACGCCCTCGGCGACCGCGTCGAAGCCCTGCTCCTCGAAGAGTGTCATCGTCGCCGACGTCAGCGCCTCGGCGACCGCCGCCGCCTGATCGGGCGTCGTGCCGACCGGCAGGCGCACGCCCGCCTCGATCTCGTTGGCCGAGATCTCGGGCATCAGGATCAGGCCCATATGCGCGCTCGTCGCATAGCTCACCACCACGGCGAAGATCGCGATCGCGGCCGCGATGGTGATGTAGCGCGCGCGCAGCGCCCGGCGCAGCGCCGGCTGGTAGACGCGCTCGATGATGCGGCCGAAGAAGCGCGTGAACGCCTGCTGGGCGGCGTGCAATCGCCCGCCGAGACCGCGCGGCGCCGGCGCGTCGGCGCGGACGTACGCGAGATGCGCCGGCAGGATGAAGAGCGCCTCGAACAGCGAGAGCAGCAGCACGACGATCACCACGATCGGCAGCGGACGCCAGAACTGGCCGGTCTCGCCCGGGATGAAGAGCAGCGGCACGAACGCGACGCAGTTGGTCAGGATCGAGAAGATCACCGGCCCGCCGACCTCGCGCGTGCCCTGGATCGCCGCCTCGATCGGTCCCAGCCCTTCCTGGCGGTGCTCGTAGACGTTCTCGCCCACGACGACCGCGTCGTCGACCACGATGCCGAGCGCGATCAGGAAGCCGAAGAGCGAGATCATGTTGATGCTCACCCCGACCAGCGGCAGGAAGAGGATGCCGCCGATGAACGAGATCGCCATGCCGGTCATCACCCAGAAGGCGACCCGGAACTCGAGGAAGAGCGCCAGCGTGAAGAGCACGATGACGATCGCCAGCATGCCGTTCTCGAGCACCAGCGCGAGCCGGCTGCGGAAGTCCTCGGCGTTGTTGTTGTCGAGCCGCCACGTCACGCCCGGCGGGTACTGCGTCTCGGCCAGTGCCATCACCGACTCGACGGCGTCGGCGATCGCCAGGGGCGACTGCTCGCCGACGCGGTAGAGCTGCAGCTCCACCGACGGCTGCTGGTTGAACTGGGCGTGGAAATCGCCCTCGACGAAGCCGTCGCGGAGGGTGGCGATGTCGCCGAGCGTGACCGACGTGCCGGTCTCGCTGGCCAGGATCTCGATGTCGGCGAACTGCTCGGCCCACTGCTTGCGCGCCTTGACCCGCAGCAGGATCTCGCCGGCCGAGGTCTGCACCGAGCCCGCGGCGACGTCCTCGCTCGAGCGCTCGATCAGCCGCGCGACCTGGCCGAGGGTCAGGCCGTACTCGCGCAGTCGATCGCGCGGGATCTCGACGTGGGTGACGTAGTCGGGCGTGCGCCGCAGCTCGACCTGGGTGATCTCGGGATGGGCGAGCAGCTGATCGCGCGTGCGCTCGGCGAGCTGGCGCAGGGTCCAGATGTCGACCGGGCCGTGCAGGCCGACGCGCATGACCTCGACCTGGCGCGAGCGCAGATTGACCTCGGGCTGCTCGATGTCGTCGGGGAAGGTGCGGATGCGGGTCACCGCCTGGTCGATGTCCTGGAACGCTTTCATGCGCTCGGTGCCCGACACCAGCTCGATGGTGACCGTGCCGCGCGCCTCGCGCGCCTGCGAGGTGATTTCGCGGATGCCGTCGACGCCGCGCACCGCCTCCTCGACCGGCCGCAAAATCCCCTGCTCCACCTCCTCCGGCGCCGCGCCCGGATAGCCGACCGAAATCGTGACGACGTCGAGCTCGAACTGCGGGAAGACCTCTTTCTGGATGGTGAGGGCCGTCCAGAAGCCGCCGAGCAGCAGCACCATCATCAGCAGATTCGCCGCGATCGGGTTGTGCACCATCCACGCGATCGCGTCCCGCTGCGCCGACGCGGTGCGCGCGGCCGGCGCGCTCATCGCGTCCCCCGCACGGGCTCGGTGACCGCGACGCTGTCGGATCCCGGATCGGGCGGCGCGGCGGTCGACGCGTCGCGGATGGGCAGCCCGTCGACGACCGTCGCCAGGCTGGTGGTGACGATGCGATCGCCCGCTTCGAGGCCGTCGCCGATGTAGGCGTGCTCGGCGTCGCTGAAGCGCACGTCGACCGTGCGGATGCGCAGCGTGTCGTTGTCCATCACCCAGGCGGTGTCGTTCTGGCGCAGATACGCGCGATCGAGCTGCACGACGTCGGCGATCGGCCGCGCCTCGATCTCGACCTGGACGATCGAGCCGAGGATCAGCGGCGCGTCGTCGCGCGAGGCCGCGCCGAGCGGCTCGGGCACCTCGACGATCACCCGCGCCAGGCGCGTGTCGGGATCGACCTCGCCGATCAGCCGCGCGACGCGCCCTTCGCGCCACGCGTCGGCGCGCCAGGCGGTGCGGTGATGGACGCTCGCGCGCGCGCCGGCGCGATCGGCTTGCTCGGGCCATTCGATCCAGCGCAGCGTGTCGAGCGGCACCGTCGCGATCACCCAGTAGAGATCGGTGCCGACGAGCCGCGCCAGATCGTCGCCCGGGCCGACCTCGGAACCGAGCTCGACCGAGCGCTCGAGGATCTGCGCGGCGAACGGCGCGCGCACCGTCGTGCGCGCGAGATCGAGCTCGGCCTGGGCGACCGCGGCCTCGGCGGCGCGCAGCTCGGCCTGCAGCGACGCGATCTGCGGCTCGCGCAGCACCAGCGACGCGTTGGCCTCGGCGATGTCCTCACCGAGGAGATCGAACTCCCGCCGCGCCGCCTGCTGGCGGCCTTCTTCGATCGCCAGGGCCGCCTGCGCCTGCGCCAGCGCGCTCGTGCGCATGATCAGCGTCTGCTCGTAGTCGGCCGCATCGATGCGCACGAGCGGCTCGCCCGCGGCGACGCGTCCACCCGGCGCGAAGCCCGGTTCGACCGCGACGATCTGACCGCCGACGCGCGGGCTGAGGACGATGTCGCGCGCCGGCTGCACCGTGCCGAGGACGCGCAGCGTCGGACGGTAGGTACCGCGCTCGACGGCGATCGTCTCCACCAGCGCCGCCGATCGGCGGGTGGCGGCCTCGCGCTCGGCGATCGGCTCCGACTGCTGGATCCAAACGCTCAGCAGGCCCGCAGCCGCGAGCAGGGCGAGCACGCCGACGATCGACACGATGGCCTTCACCGGCCGCTCGGAGGATCGGACCTCGGCATCTTCGTGGGTCATGGCTGTCCTTCCGTCGTTGGCGTGATGACCGCGGGCGCGCGATCGGGATCGAGGAAACCGCCCGCAACGGCGCGGTGCAGGTCGATGCGCTGCTCGACGCGCAGCAGCTGCGCGGTCAGGCGCTCGCGTTCGAGGCCCTGCTGATCGCGCAGCGCGACGAGCACGTCGATGAAGTCGGCCGCGCCGTTGAGGTACTGGTTGCGCAGCTCGGCGTAGGTGGTCTCGGCGAGGGCGAACTGCGCGTCGAGGCTGGCGATGCGGTCGATCTGCTCGCGCTCGCCGACGAGGGCGTCTTCGACCTCCTGGAAGGCGACGAGCACGACGTCGCCGTACGCGGCCAGGCGCTCCGCGCGCACGGCGTCGGCGCGCACGACTTCCTGGCGACGCCGATCGCCGTCGAGGAGCGGCGCCAGCAGCTGACCGGTCAGCGAGCCGATCCATGCGCCGAAAAGATCCGACGGCCGCTCGGCGGCGGTCGAGAACGCCGCGCCCAGGCGCAGGGTCGGATAGCGATCCTTGACCGCTGAAGCGACCGACGCGTCGGCCGCGGCGAGCCGCAGGAAGGCGGCGCGGACGTCGGGCCGGCGCTGGAGCAGATCAGAAGGCAGGCCGACCGCGGGCGGCATCGCGAGCGCGGGCAGCGCCATCGGCACGTCGATCGCGGCGTCGGCCTGCGGCGGCCGCCCCAGAAGCACGGCGAGCCGATGGTCGAGCCGCGCGACGCGCGCAGCGGCGAGAATCTGCTGCTCGACCGTCGCCTCGACCAGCTGGCGCTGGCGGAGGACGTCGGTGGCGCCCGACTGGCCGATCGCGAAGCGGCTCTCGATCACCTCGAGCACGTCGCGATTGGTCGCCAGCTGGGCGTCGACCAGCGCGCGCTGCGCCGACGCCTCGACCCGCTGATAGAGGGTCTGCGCGATCTCGGCCGAAAGCGTCAGCGCGGCGGTTTGGTGGTCTTCGGCGGTGGCGTCGGCCTCGAGGCGCGCGGCGTCGACGTCGGCGCGGATGCGTCCCCACAGATCGACCTCGTAGGACGCGCTCAGCCCGAGTCCGACATCGCCCTGGCCGTCGACGTTGCGTCCGTCGGTGCGCCCGGCGTCGACGAAGGCATCGAGCGTGGGCGAACGCGCCGACCGCGTCTGCGCGGCGATCGCCTGGGCCGCCCACAGCCGCGCCGCGGCCTGGCGCAGCGTGAAGCTGTCGGTCAGCGCCGTCTCGACGGCCGCGCTCAGCTGCGGATCGTCGAAGTCCTGCCACCAGCGGTCGGCGACGGCGCGTCCGTCGGTTTGCGACAGCGCGGGCGCGTCCTCGAGCGGCAGCGGTTCGGCCGGCGGCGCGCTCGCGCAGCCGACCAGCGCGGCCGCGACGACGAGCGCCGCAGCGCACGCGGCCACGCGTCGCGATGCTCGCCCGATTCGGTGCCTGCCGCGCACGTCCATGTCCGCCATCATATGTCATGGACAGTTCTGCTACAGTCGCAAATCGCCGTCCGCCAACCCCGAAGCGTCGGCCACACGATGGGCCCAGCCAACGCGATGCATCCAGCCAACGACACGATTTCCGCCGCCCATCTCGGCGCGGTCGAAGAAACGCTGCTGATCCCGCTGCGCGGCCGCGCGCTCGAGCATCGCCAGCGCCGTCCGCTGCTGCGCGATCCAGAAGCGGCGCGCATGGTTGCGGCGATCGACTACGACTTCGAGAAATTCGACGGCCCGAGCGTGCGCGGCTCGGTCTGGCGGGCGCGGATCTACGACGCGATGGTGCGTCGCTGGATGGCCGCGCATCCCGGCGGCACGGTGGTCGAGGTCGGCTGCGGACTGAACACGCGCTTCGAGCGCCTCGACGACGGCCGCGTTCGCTGGCGCGATCTCGACGTGCCCGACGTCATCGCGCTCTGGCGTCGCTTCCTCACGGAAACCGACCGCCGTCGCGCCATCGCGTCCTCGGCGTTCGAGACCGCGTGGATGGACGCGCTGATGGACGAGGTCGACGCGCCGGTGCTCTTCGTCAGCGAAGCCAGCACGCTCTACTTCTCCGCCGACGACAACCGGCAGTTCTACGCCGAACTGGCGCTGCGTTTCCCCGGCGCCGAGGTGATCTTCGACACCGCCAACGCCGCGTTCATCGCCGGCCAGGACAAGCAGGACGCGCTGCGCCACTGCGCGGCCCGCATGACCTGGGCGGTCGAAGACCCGGCCGAGCTCGAGGCCTGGGGCCTCACGATGCTGGCGCGATTCTCCTATTTCCGGCCGCCGCGCGCCCGGCGCCGGGGCGCGCCGCTCCGCTATCGCCTCAAGCTCTGGCTGGCGAGCGCCCTGCATCCGCCGCTGCGCACGATTTATCAGATCAATCAGGCGCGCCTGCCGGGCGCGACGCCGGCATCGGGCTGAGTCGACCTCCGCGCACAGACGCTTCGCGCATGCCCTCATCCCGCGAAGCGTGGAGCAAACGCCGCGGCGCAGATTGCGCCCCGCGCGCATCAGGCAGACGCGCGCGGGACGTGATGGTCAGGCAGCGCTCGAACGGTCTACGGACGCCCGACGGGCGTGCGCGTGATCGAGAAGCGATCGAGATCGAGCTTGTTGGCGCTCTGACTGAGGGCGGCCGTGTCGGACGGGTTCTCGAAGACGATCTCCGCCAGACCGACGTCG
>JBCCOR010000194.1:0-8075 GCA_039025295.1 Acidobacteriota bacterium | reverse complement strand
TTGGCCGCGCATCTGCGGCCATCATCGACCGCGCCAGCGTCGGCTGCGACCCGTGGAAAATAAAATAAACCGTTTGTTTTGTAGGGAATGCGCTGGGAAATGCAGAGCGATCGATAACGGTGGCAACGCCTTTGCTAAGAAAAGGAGCGTCAATCGTCAGGAGATGTCCTCATGCTAAACTCTGCGCGTCGCGCACTTGCGATCCCCAACGTTCCGTCCCACGCCCTGCTGTCCAGCGGCATTCTGGCCAGCTTCGCGTGGCTGCTCTTCGACGACCGTATTCATCCTGTCGTCGTCTACCTGCTCCAGATGTACCTCACGTTCTGACGCATTCGATGGTCGAAGACGTCCGCGATTCATCCTCCGCGCAGGGGCGCCACATCACCCTGACGCTGCCGATGGCTGCCGATATGGAGCTGACGGCGAGCAAGACCGCGTGCGCGCTCGGTGAGCACATTCGGATGAGCGCCGACAAGGTCGACGAGGTGCGGATGGCGGTGGTCGAGGCGTGCATCAACGCGTTCGAGCACAGCAAGGCCGAGAACGAGCAGGTGCGCATCGACTTTCGCGTGCTGGGTGATGAAAGCGAGCCCGACGGCCTCGAAATCGCCGTGCGCGACTCGGGCGTCGGCTTCATGCCCGATCAGGTCGCCGAGCCGGCGATCGAAGAAAAGCTGAAGTCGAACCGCAAGCGCGGCTGGGGATTGAAAATCATCGGCGGCCTCATGGATGAGGTCAACATCGAATCTGACGAACACGGCACCGTCGTCACCATGCGCAAGATGCGGTGAACGCGGGAGCATGGCGCCCATGACCGAGACGCTGAAAGTCGCCGTCCACGAACGTGACGGCCTGACCATCCTCCGCACGGAGGGGTACATCAACAACCAGGGCGGCGAAGAGATCGCCCGGGTCGCCTACGAACAGATCGATCAGGGCAGGCGCGTCCTGCTGCTCGATCTGGCCGGGACCAAAATCGTCAACTCGATCGGCATTTCGATCCTGATCGAGATCATCGAGAAAATCATGGAAATCGACGGCAAGCTGGCGTTCTGCTGCCTCACGCCGACGATCGAGAAGACCTTCAACATCATGGGCCTGGCGCAGTACGCGGGGATCTATCCCGACGAGTCGGCCGCGGTCGCGGCCTTGGCCGCCTGATTCGCGGTTCGCCGCCGGATCGCCGCCGTCCTTCCATGACGAGAACCGAGTCCGATCCCCATCAGCCGGGCGGCACGTCGCACGCCGAAGGGCCGATCGACACCGGCGCCTGGCGTCGCCTGCTGAGCGGCGGCGTGCGCGACGACGCACGCGCGGCCACCTGGGCGCACGGGCCGCTCGCGCGCTGGTGTGAGCAGAACGGCGTGCGGGCCGCGTTTTACACCGACGGCGCCGAGTCCGACTGGGTGCGCGTCGCCTGCGCGCCCGACGAAGCCGCGCTGCTTTTCCCCGAAACCCTCGACATCGCCGCCGATCCCGACGGCAGCGCCTTTGCCCGCATTGCCCTGCCGGGCGGCGTCGTGCTCCACGACGGTACGCTGCCGCTGGCCGAGGACGATCCAACGCTGCTGCTGCTCGCCACCGGCGCGCGCATCGCCGCGCTCGAGCGCGAGGTGCAGACCCAGAGCTTCCAGGCGCGCTTCCGCGGCGTCGAGCTGCAGTCGCTCTACGAGGTCGGTCTGGCGATCACCTCGACCCTCGATCTCGACGACCTCGCCGAGGAGGTGCTGCTGCGCGCGGTGTCGCTGCTCGACGCCCGCCGCGGTGCGCTCTTTCTGCGCGAGGACGCCGACGGCGAGCACACCGCCGACCGCTACCGCCTTGTGCGCACGATCGGCGGCGCCGCGCGCGACACGATCGACGCCGACGCCGCGCGCGGTCTGCTGGAGTCGTGCACGGCCGAGTCGTGCGTGATCGGCGACGGCGGCGGCGTGCTGCCCGAGGTCCGCTTCCTGCTCGCCGCGCCGATCGCGATCGACGACCGCGCCCGCGGCCTGCTCGCCGTGGGCGACAAAGAAAGCCGCCGCGGCGTCGGACCGTTTCCAGAAGAGGATCAGCGCACCCTCGGGCTGTTCGCCAACCAGGCCGCGATCGCGATCGAGAACGCCACGCTGCACCGCCTGGCGCTCGAAAAGGAGCGCCTCGAGCGCGAGATGGAACTGGCCTCGGAGATCCAGCGGCAGATTCTGCCGGCGGCGATGCCCGATCTGCCGGGCTACGACGTGCTCGGCTGGAACCGCCCGGCGCGTCAGGTCGGCGGCGACTACTTCGACGTGCATGCGCGCGAGGGCGGCTGCTGGTCGCTGACCGTCGGCGACGTCACCGGCAAGGGCCTGCCGGCGGCGCTGACGGTGTCGACGCTGCACTCGGCGCTGCAGCTGCTCGCCGAGCACATGGCGTCGGGCCCGGCGATGATCGCGCGGCTCAACCGCCACGTCTACGAGTCGACCAGCCGCAACAAATTCATCACGCTCTTCCACGCCGATCTCGATCCGGCGACCGGCCACGTCGCCTACGTCAACGCGGGGCATAATCCCGGCTACCGCCTGGCCGCGACCGCGGCGGCGCCCGAGGAGCTGCCGAGCGGCGGCCTGCCGATCGGCCTGCTGCCGGCCGCGAGCTACAGCGCCGGCGCGATCGAACTCGCGCCGGGCGATCTGCTCTGCCTCTACAGCGACGGCATCACCGAATGCGCCGACGTCGACGACAACGAGTTCGGCGAAGAACGCCTGATCGAGCTGCTGATCGCCCAGCGCGACGCGCCGCTCGACGCGATCATCCGCACGATCGACGAAGCCTGCACCGCGTTCGCCGACGGCCTGCCGCAGGGCGACGACCAGACGGTCCTGCTGCTGCGCCGCCGCGCCGACTGATTCGTTTCTCCAGCCTTCAATCGCTCAGCGCGCGATCGGGTAGATCACCCGTTCGAGGGTCAGGCCGTGCGCTGGCGCGGTCGGGCCAGCGGCTGCGCGCGGGGTGCCGGGCCGCAGCAGCGCGCCGACGTCGTCGGCCGCGCGCCGGCCCGCGCCGACCTCGAGCAGCGTGCCGGCCAGGCCGCGCACCATGCCGCGCAGGAAACCCTCGCCGATGAAGGTCAGCCGCACCGCGCCGCGGTCGTCGGGATCAGCGCGCGCGCCGTCGACCGACGGATCGGCGTCGACCGTCGCCGCGTAGAGCCGCCGGACGCTGGTCGTGTGGCTGCCGCCGGCGAGCGCGAAGGCGCCGAAGTCGTGCTGGCCGACGAGCGCACGGGCGGCGCGGCGGACCGCGTCGAGATCGAGATCGGGCGCGACGCGCTGGCTGATCTCGGCCGCGCGCGGATCGAGCACGCGCGCACGGTGCCAGCGGTAGCGGTACACCTTGGCGCGGGCGTCGAAGCGGGCGTGGAAGGTCGGCGCGGACGTCGCGGCGGCGAGCACGCGGACGTCGCGCGGGAGGCGATGGTTGACGCCGTGCACCAGGCCGCGCGGCGCGAACGGGCGGGCGAGTGCGACGTGGGCGACCTGGCCGCGGGCGTGCACGCCGGCGTCGGTGCGGCCGGCGCCGACGACCGCCGTCGGCGCCTCGAGCAGATCGGCGAGCGCGGACTCGATCACGCCCTGGACGGTCGTCGCGTTGGGCTGGCGCTGCCAGCCGCCGTAGGCCGCGCCGCGGTAGGCGATCGTCAGCCTGTAGACGTGCGCCGGCGTCATGCGGCCGGGGCGGATGCGTTATCGCGGGGTGTGGCGGCGGCCGCGGGCGGCGCTGGATGCCAGTCGCTGAACGGCATCAGCGCGGCCACCGGCAGCCAGCAGGCCAGGTACCACCACGGCCACAGGGCGAGATGATCGAGATGCTGCGGCAGGTACGCGAGCGGCGCCAGCAGCGACGCCAGCAGCCAGGCGCGATGGCGCGCGAGCGCCGCCCACGGCAGGATCCACAGCAGGTACCACGGGTAGATCGTCGCCAGGCAGAGGATCAGCCAGCCCGTCCAGCGGCCGCTGAAGGCGATGAGGCGCGCCGCCGATGCGGCCGGATCGTCGTCGACCGCGGGCTGACGCCGCCGCGCAGCGATCGCCTGAACAAAGAGCACGGCGGCGGCGAGGGCGAAGACGCCGGCGAGCAGCACCTTGGCGATCAGCTGCGGATAGGTGCGCGGATACAGCCCGTTCCAGAAATCGACGTCGCCGCCCGCGGCCTTGCGCGCGTCGTAGAGGCGCTTGAGCCATTCGTCGGCGTCGACGCGGTCGAGCAGGCGCCAGGTCGGCTCGTAGAGCGGGCCGTTCCACTCCCAGCGCACGCCGTATTCGCGCAGCCCCGAGGGGGCGCCGGTGTGCGTCCAGACGATCGGTCCGAGGCTCGCGAGCAGGATGCCGCCCGCGGTCGCGGCGAAGAGCCAGCGGCGCGGCGCGAGCGCCAGCCACAGCGGCGCGACGACCAGCGGCACGAGCTTGCCGAGCGCGCCGAGCGCCAGGCCGGCGCCGCCGAGCGCGGCCGCGCGCGCGGGGCGTGCGACCTGGCTGAGGCCGAGCGCGCCCAGGGCGAGGCCGAGCATGACCAGCGCGTCGACGTGCGCCAGGCCGGCGATTTCGAGCACGACGAGCGGATTCCAGGCGTACCAGGCGGCGCGCCCAGGGCCGTGGCCGAGCCGACGCGCGAGCGCGATCAGCGCCGCGCAGGCGCCGAGATCGGCGGCGATCAAGAGCAGCTTGAGGGCGATCACCGGCATCGGCAGCGCCGCGGCCAGGGCGAAGACCGCGAGCGCCGCGGGCGGATAGACGGTCGCGACGTCTTTGTGCGGCATCGCTTCCCAGCGCGCGTCGCGCAGCGGCGCCAGCGCGGGATCGTTCGGCGTCAGCGCGTAGGGGTCGAAGCCAGCGGCGATCACCCGCCCGTCCCAGAGATAGCGCACCAAATCGTCGGACAAAGTCGGTGTGACCGGAACCAGGGCAAGGCGCAAGATCAAAGCGAAGAGCAGCACGAAGCCCGAAGACGCGATAGGCTCCATCCGCCTCAGGGTCCGTACATAGGCCGTCGCGGCGATCGCGAACAGCCCGACGGTCACCCACGGTGCCTGCGCAAGGTCGCGCAGCGCGCCAAGTGCCCCGATGGCCGCCAGCAGCGGCAGCGCGCGGACGATGTTCCGCCCGATGCCCTGGCGGCCGCCGCATGGCGTTGTGGATGGCTCGGATACGAGAGACAGAGACATGAAACGATGATGACGATGATGATTCCGACGCCCACTTCCGCGCTGGCGCAGGCCGATGTGGTGGCGCTGCTGTCGGCGCTCGAGCGCTGGCTGGCGCCCGATGCGGGCTGGGCCACCGGCGTGCTCGCGCTCTACTACGGCGTGCTGGGCGTGCTCGCGTTCTATGGTCTCCACCGGCTGCGGCTGGTGTGGCTGTTCGGTCGTACCGGCGTCGGTGCCCTCGACGAGGCCGGTACGCTGCCCGCGCCGCCCGCGCTGCCCGACGATGCCTGGCCCGTGGTCACGGTGCAGCTGCCGGTCTTCAACGAGCGCTACGTGGTCGAGCGGTTGATCGACACGACCTGCGCCCTAGACTATCCACGCGATCGGCTCGAGATCCAGGTGCTCGACGACTCGACCGACGCCACGCGCGAGATCGCCGCCGCGCGCGTCGCACACTGGCGCGCCCAGGGCTTCGACATTCACCACGTCCATCGCACCGACCGCTCCGGCTTCAAAGCCGGCGCGCTCGAGGCCGGTCAGCGCGCGGCGCGCGGCGCGCTGCTGGCGATCTTCGACGCCGATTTCCTGCCCAATCCGGATTTCCTGCGCCACACCGTGCCGCACTTTCAGGACGCCGAGATCGGCATGGTGCAGGCGCGCTGGGCGCACATCAACCGCGAGGTCTCGCTGCTGACCCGCATTCAGGCGATCCTGCTCGACGGCCACTTCGTGATCGAGCACACGGCGCGCCACCGCAGCGGCTGCTTCTTCAACTTCAACGGCACCGCCGGGGTCTGGCGGCGCCGCACGATCGACGACGCCGGCGGCTGGCAGCACGACACGCTCACCGAGGATCTCGATCTCTCGTTCCGCGCCCAGCTGCGCGGCTGGCGCTTCGTCTACCTGCCCGAGCTCGCCGTGCCGGCCGAGCTGCCGGTCGAGATCCGCGCGTTCAAGACCCAGCAGCAGCGCTGGTCGAAGGGCTCGATCCAGACCGGCCGCAAGCTGCTGCACCGCATCCTGGGGGCGCGGCTGCCGCTGCACACGAAATTCGAGGCCTTCGTCAACCTGACCAACAACCTCAGCTATCCGCTGATGATCGCGCTCTCGCTGCTGGTCTTCCCGGCGATGGCGCTGCGCCGCGACAGCGACGTCTTCACGACGCTGCTGCTCGACGTGCCGCTCTTCCTGGCCGCGACCGCGTCGGTGCTGGCGTTCTACATCGCCAGCCAGCGCGCGCTCGGCAACGGCTGGCAGCGGCGGCTGTGGCAGCTGCCGCTGCTCATGGGTCTCGGCATCGGTCTGGCGGTGAGCAACAGCCGCGCCGTCTTGACCGGGCTGTGGCAGCGCGGCGGCGTGTTCCACCGCACGCCCAAGCTGCGCATCGAGAAGCGCGCCGACGCGCGCCGCATGCGCCGCCACGCCTACCGCCTCGGCTTCGACGTGTCGTTCGTGATCGAGGTCGCGCTGATGGCCTATCTCGCGATCTGCGTCACCGTCGCGATCGCCTGGGGCATGTGGTTCTCGCTGCCGTTCCTGCTGCTCTTTCTGCACGGCTACGGCTATATGGTGATGCTCGAGCTGGTGCCGCGGCTGCGCCGCGCACCGGCGGCGCTCGCGCCGGCGGTCGCGGCCGGCGCACTCGACGAGGCGCCGTCGAACGATGCGTGATTGGACGCATAGGCCGTCCGCTCCGTAGGATCGGATGGAGAACCTCGACCATGACCCCGATTTTCGCTTCATGACCCGCTCTGCCAACGCCGCCGCCGGCCCGCGCCTGGCCTTTTCGGCGCGCCGACACCGCGACCAGCTGCACGCGATGGACGATCGCGAACTGCTGGGCGCGATGGCCGGCGACGACGAGGCCGCGCTCGACGTGCTGATCGAGCGCAAAACCGGCCCGCTGCTGCAGCACGTCGGCCGCCTGCTCGGCGGCCGCGGCGCCGAGGACGCGCGCGACATCGTCCAGCTGACCTTCCTGCGCGTCTGGGACCACCGCGCGCGCTACGACGCGCGCTGGAGCCCCAACACCTGGATCTACCGGATCGCCTCGAACCTGACGATCGACCATCTGCGCGCCCAGCGCAGCCGCGATCGCATCGCCGAGCCGGTGCGCGTGCATCTGCGCGACATGGCCGCCGAGCGCGCCGCGCGCGATCAGGCGAATCTGCACGAGGGCGAGGTCGCCAAGATCTTCGAGCTGCTGGCCGACGAGCTGACCGAGAAGCAGCGCGCGATCTTCCTGCTGCGTGAGGTCGAGGGCCTGCCCGCGAGCGAGGTTGCCAAGGTCGTCGGCTGCCGCGCCTCGACCGTGCGCAATCATCTCTTCAACGCGCGCCGGGTGCTCAAAGAGGCGCTGCTGCGCCGCTTCCCCGAGTACGCCCGCCGCCATCAGCAGGCGCGCGACGCGGCGAACGGCCGCGAGGAGGACGCATCATGAGCACCGATCGTCCCCGCATCACCGCCGTGCCGGCGCCGCACAAGTCGGCGTGTCCGGACTGGCACGATCTGGTTGCGCGCGAGGCCGAGCGCACGGATCCGGCAGCCTGGGACGCTGCGATCGCGCATCTGATGACCGAGGACGGCCCGTGCCCCGACTGCTACCCGACCGCGATCGACGCCGAGCCGACCCTGATGTTCCGCACCCTGCCGGCCAGCGACGCGGCCGAAGCCTCGGCCGACACGATCGCCGACATGAAGCAGGCGGTGGCCGCGCTGCGCCGCACCGCCGCGGTCGACCACGCGTCGGACCCGCCGCCGCGTCGCCGCGTGCGGTCGCTGCTCGCCGCCGCCGTCGGTCTGGCGCTCGGCGGCTGGCTGCTGCTCGCCGGCGGTCATGCGCCCGATGCGCCGACCGCGAGCGAACCGTCGACCGCGGCGCGCGTCGCCGCGACCGCCGATGACG
>JBCCOR010000193.1:0-8091 GCA_039025295.1 Acidobacteriota bacterium | reverse complement strand
GGGCGACAAGCGGCGCGGCCGACGCGCCGCTGGCGGTCTGGCGCGCGGCCTGCAGCTGCGCGGCGAGGGCCGCCGGCGTCGGCGCGTCGAAGAACGCACGCAGCGTGAGCGCACCGTCGCCCGCCGGATCGTCGACGTCGACGCCGGCGATCTGGCGCAGGCGCGCGAGCACCTGGGTGGCGAGCAGCGAGTGGCCGCCGAGGGCAAAGAAATCGTCGAGCGCGCCGACCTGCGCGCGGCCGAGCACGGCCGCGAACGCCGCCGCGACCTGCGTCTCGAGATCGCTGCGCGGCGCCACGTAGGCGGTCTCGACCGCGCCGCGGCCGGAAAGATCGGGCCGCGGCAGGCGCCGGCGATCGACCTTGCGGGTGGCCGTGCGCGGCAGCGCGTCGAGCACGACGAACGTGCTCGGCACCGCGTAGGTCGGCAGATGATCCGCCGCATGGCGACGCAGGCGGGCGTCGTCGAGACCGGCGTAGGCGGCGCTCTGCCCCGCCGGCGGCGCGACGTAGGCGACCAGGACGAGCCCGGCGTCGGCGGCCAGGCCGAGCGCCGCGCCGTCGTGCGCGACGACCGCCGCCTCGGCCGCGCCGTCGTAGCGCTGCAGCGCGGCCTCGACGTCGCCGAGCTCGATGCGGAAGCCGCGCACCTGCACCTGGAAATCGCGCCGGCCGGCGAACACCACCGTGCCGTCGGGCCGGAAGCGACCGAGATCGCCCGTGCGGTAGATCCGGCCGCCGGCGTCCAGATCGTCGTCGGCGAACGGATCGGGGACGAAGCGCTCGGCGGTGCGCGCCGCGTCGTCGCGGTAGCCGAGGGCCAGATGCGGCGTGCGCATCGCGATCTCGCCGAGCTCGCCGACGCCGGCGAGCGCGCCGTGGCCTGTGATCACCAGCGCCTGGGCGTCGCCGATGCCCTGGCCGAGCGGCAGAACCCACGCGCCGCCGCGTTCGCCGGCGACGCGGCGCGACTCGACCTCATGGTAGGCGACGCCGCGGCCGGTCTCGGTCGCGCCGTAGCTGTTGATCACCCGCACCTGCGGTCCGAGCGTGCGCAGACGCTCGGCGTCGCCCGCGGTCAGGACATCGCCGACCAGGAACGCGCGCCGCAGCGTCGGCACCGCCGGCGGCGCGCCGTCCGAGCCCACGGGACCGGTCACGATCCGCGCCAGTGCCGGCGTCAGGTTGATGACCGTGACCGCGCGGCTGGCCATCCACGCGGCGAGATAGCCCGGCGTGCCGAGCTGCTCGCCGTCGGGCACGACCAGGATCGCGCCGAGCAGCAGCGGCGTCAGCAGATCGCGCTGCAGCGGATCGTGGGCCAGCGCCGACGCCATGGCGAAGCGGTCGTCGGGGCCGAGATCGAAGCGCGCGGCCTGCACGCCGGCGTAGGTAGCGAGCGTGCGATGACGACCGAGGACGGCCTTGGGCACGCCGGTCGAGCCCGAAGTCAGCGCGAGATAGGCGACGTCGTCGGGCTGCAGCGGTCCGCCAGATGCGCCCGCGAACGCGTCGGCCGCGATCTCGAGACGGTCGCCGCGCCGGTCGCGCATGGTGCCGTCGGCGTCGAGCACGATCACCGGACGCGCGTCGCCGAGCGCGCGCGCGAGGGCCGGATCGAGCGGCCCCGCGGCATCGAGCGCGATCAGCGCGGCCGGCTCGACCGCCTCGATGCGCCGCGCGAGCTGTGCGCCGGGGTACACCGGATCGATCATCACGAAGGCGGCGCCCGCGCGCAGCACGCCGAGCGTCGCCTGCACCAGCACCGCGCTGCGATGGGCGTGGATCGCGACCGCGTCGCCGCGCTCGACGCCGGCGGCGATCAGCGCGGCGGCGAGCGCGTCGACCCGCGCCTGAAGCGCGCCGTAGGTCCATTCGCCGTCGCCGTCGACGATCGCGACGCGCGCCGGATCCTGACGCGCGATCTGGGTCGCGGCGTCGTCGCGCCAGGCCGCGGCGCCGTCGTCGAGGACCGCGCGCGGATCGGGCAGCGCGTCGTGCAGCTCGAGCGCCAGCGGCACGTCGGCGAGCGGCCGCTCGGGATCGGCAAGCCCGGCGTCGAGCAGCGCCAGGAACTGATCGCTGAGCGTCTCCATGCGCGCCGGGCTCAGGCGCTCGGCGCGGTAGACCCAGCGCAGCGCCATGGCGCCGTCGCCTGCGCGCGTGCCGTAGAGCGTGATGTCGAAGTTGGCGTGCAGCGCGTCGAGGCGCACCGGCGAACGCCGCAGGCGCGCGGACTCGCCGCTGTTGCTGCCCGACGCCGCCTCGCCGCCGTCGCCCGCGCCTTCATCGCCGCCGCCCGGCAGCGTCATCAGGTTGAGGAAGACGTTGAAATACGGCGTGCGCGCCGCGTCGCGGGTCGGACGCATCTCGGCCAGAACGCGTTCGAACGGCACGTCCTGATGGCTGTAGGCATCGAGCGCCGCGCCGCGCACGCGCCGCACCAGCGCGGCCAGGCTGGGCGCGCCGCCGGCGTCGACCCGCAGCACCAGCGTGTTGAGGAAGAAGCCGATCACGCCCTCGCTGCCGGGCGCGGTGCGGCCCGCGATCGGCAGGCCGATGGTGACGTCGTCGCTGCCGACCTGGCGCGCGAGCAGCGCGTCGAGCGTCGCCGCCAGCACCATGAACAGGCTCGCGCCGCTGCGCTTGGCGAAGTCGTCGATCGCCGCCATGCGCGCCGCCGGCAGCACCACGCGCAGCGCCTCGGCCCGCCGCGGGCCGTCGGCGCGCGGCGGCGCGTCGTAGGGCAGCGCCAGGCCGAGCTCGGGCGCATCCTCGAGCGTGCGCCGCCAGAAGGCGAGCTGCGCGGCGAAGCGCGCGTCGCCGTCGCGCGTGCGCTGGGCGCGGGCCAGATCGATCGCCTGGACTGCGAGCGGCGGCAGCGCGCCGCCGAGCCGCGCCGGCGCACCGAGGCGGACGGCGCGGGTCAGCACGCCGTAGGCGACCTCGAGCTCGCGCATGAAGATCGCTGCCGACCAGCCGTCGGAGACGATGTGGTGATGGGCGCACAGGAAGACGTGCTCGTCGTCGGCCATGCGCACCAGCCAGGCGCGCACCAGCGGACCGCGGCGCAGGTCCATCGGCCAGCGCCGGAAGCGGCCGAGGATCGCCTGCATGGCCCGCTCGCGCGCCGCCTCGTCGGGCAGCGCGCGCAGGTCGAGGCGCACCAGCGGCACCGGCATCGTCGCGCGCACGATCTGTACAGGCTGGCCGGCACGGCTGTCGAAGACCGTGCGCAGACTGCCGTGGCGCGCGACCACGCGCGCCAGCGCGGCGGCGTAGGCGCCGGCGTCGAGCGCGCCGTGCAGGCGCGTCGGCAGCACGATCAGGAAGCGCGCCGTGCCCGGCTCGAAGCGCTCGAGGAACCACAGCCGCTCCTGGGCGTAGGAGAGCGGATACGGCGCGTCGGTCCGCGCCGGCTGCGAGAGATCGTCGTCGACCAGCGCCACCGCGGGCGGCGCGGACGGGGTCGACGCGCGCGCCGCGCTGACGGCTGCGTCCGCGGTCGGCGCATCGACGACGATCGCCGCGGTCGCCTGGCCGTCGTCGGGCACCACCGGCGCGGGCGGCGCGGTCGCCGCCGCGGCCAGCACGTCGGAGGCGCGCGCGGCGTCGATCACGATCGCTTCGACGACCGGTTCATCGTCGACGGCGGCGAGCGGCGGCGCGGAGACCTCGACCGTCTCGTCAACGGCGGGCGGCTCGATGACGGCCTCGTCGGCCGGCGCGACGTCGACCGACGCGTCGTCGTCCATCGGCGCGTCCGCCGCAATCGCCTCGTCGACCGGCGCGGCGTCGTCTTCGGTCGGCGCATCCGCCGCGACAGCCTCGTCGACCAGCGCCACGTCGTCGGCTGGCGTATCCACCGCGCGTACCTCGACGTCGAGCGTCTCCTCGTCGTCCATCGGCGCGTCCGCCGCGCGTACCTCGACGTCGAGCGTCTCCTCGTCATCCGCCGGCGCATCCGCCGCGAGCGCCTCGTCGGTCGACGGCGCGTCGATAGCGATCGTTTCGTCCGCCGCGCTGGCGTCCTCGACCGGCGCCGCGTCCTCGATGAGCGCCTCGTCGTCCGCTGCGCGCACCGCGTCGTCGATCGCATCGTCGACAGCCGGCGCTTCGTCATCGGGCGCTTCGACCGCGTCGTCGACGTCGGGCGCGCTCGCCATCTCGGCGGCGTCCGCCTCGTCGATCGTCATCTCGACGGCCGGACGATCGCCGTCGTCGGCAAGCGGCGCGTCGAGCGCGGCCGGCATCTCGATGTCGGGCGCATCCTCGCCCCGTGCGGCGTCGATCGCCGACGCCAGCGCGCCGAGCGTGTTCTCTTCGAAGATCGCGCGCAGCGTGAGCTCAACGTCGAAGCGCTCGGTGATCGCGGCCACCATGCGGATGGCGATCAGCGAATGGCCGCCGAGCGCGAAGAAGTCGCTCGCGGGCACGACCGACGCCGCGTCGGCGCGCGGCAGCAGCGTGCGCCACAGATCGGCCAGCGCGGTCTCGGTTGCGGTCATCGTCGTCGCGTCGCGCGCGTCGTCGATCGCGACGGTCTCCGTCGCCGGCGCGTCGAGCGCGGTTGGCGTCGGCAGGGCGCGCCGATCGACCTTGTTGCTCGCGGTCAGCGGCATCGCCGCCAGCGCCACGTAGGCGGTCGGGCGCAGATGCTGCGGCAGGATCTCCGCCAGCGCCGGAGCGACGTCGGCGCGCGCGGCGTCGTCGTCGCCGGGCGCGAACGGCGCGTCGGCAGCCGGCACGACGTAGCCGACGAGCATCTTGTCGACGCCCTCGCCGTGCACCGCGGCCGCCGCCGCGGCGACGTGCGGCAGCGACGTCAGCGCCGCCGTCACTTCGCCCAGCTCGATGCGGAAACCGCGCACCTTGACCTGGGCGTCGAGACGACCGGCGAAGTCGAGGCGGCCGTCGTGGCGCCAGCGCACGCGATCGCCCGTGCCGTAGAGGCGTGCGCCGGCGGCGCCGCCGAACGCGTCGGGGCGGAAGCGCTCGGCGGTGCGCGCCGGCCGCGCGTGATAGCCGCGCGCCAGGCCGTCGCCGCCGGTCCACAGCTCGCCCCAGCTGCCGATCGGCGCGAGCTGCATCGCCGGATCGAGAACGTAGACCGTGGTGTTCGGAATCGGTTGGCCGATCGGCAGCGTGTCGCCGTCGAGCAGCGCGTCGTCGCGGCCGTCGGCGGGAATCGGCTGATGGGTCGTGGCGACCGTGTTCTCGGTCGGTCCGTAGCCGTTGCTGACGCGCAGCGACGGCAGCACCGCGCGCAGACGGCGCACCTGCGCCGGCGGCACGACGTCGCCGCCGGCCAGCAGATGCCGCAGCGGCGCCAGCGCGTGTGGATCGGTGCCGACGACGTGGCTGAACAGCCCGGCGGGCATCAGCGCGTGGGTGACTTCGTGACGCTTCAGGAAGCGTCCGAGCGCGGCCACGCTCGGCGCGCCCGGCGGCAGCAGCGCGACCCGGCCGCCGATCAGCAGCGGACCCCAGATCTCCGCCGTGGTGGCGTCGAAGGTCGGCGTCGAGCCGTGCAGCACGGCGCTGTCGGTATCGAAGTCGGCGAGGAAATCGCTGCCCAGGATCAGGCGGACCACGGCGCGATGCGGAATCGCCACGCCCTTCGGTCGGCCGGTCGAGCCCGAGGTGTAGAGCACGTGCGCGACCGAGTCGGCGTCGAGGAAGACATCGACGCGATCCGTCGACGGCGATGCGTCGTCCGCGACGGCATCGACCGGCACGCCCGCGGCGTCGATGCGCAGGCGCGGCGGACCGCCGGCGTCGGGCGACGGCAGCACGTCGTCGCCGAGCGCTTCGTCGACCACCAGCAGCTGGGCGCCGACGTCCTCGGCCAGCATCGCGCGCCGGGGCGCAGGATCGTCGGGATCGATCGGCACGTAGGCCGCGCCGGCGCGCAGGATCGCGAGCATCGCCACGACCATCGACGGCCCGCGCGGCACCGCCAGGTTGACCATCGACTCGGGCCCCACGCCCGCGGCGCGCAGATGCGCGGCCAGGCGGATCGACGCCTGCTGCAGCTCGTCGTAGCGCCACACCACGATGCGCGTCTCGTCGGCATCATCGGTCGTCTCGTCGACGGCATCCTCCGGCCGAACGTCGTGGCTCATCGCCGGCGCGTCGGGCTGCGCGTCGGCGACCGCGTCGAACTGTGCAACCAGATGGGTGTCGCGCGGGTAGTCGGCCGGGTTGCGGCCCCAGACCGCGGTCAGCAGGCGACGCTCGGCGGCGTCGAGCAGCTGCAGCTGCGACGCCGGACGCTGCGGATCGGTCAGGACGGCGCGCATCAGCGTCGTCCACTGCGCGGCCAGGCGCTGCGCGGTCGAAACGTCGAAGAGATCCTTGCGGTAGCGCAACACGCCGTGGATGCCGTCCGCGGCTTCGCCGAGCTGCAGCTCGAGATCGAATTTCGCCTCGTCGAGGCCGCCGCCGCCGAGTGGCGCCGCGCCGCGCAGGCCGGGCAGATGGGCGACGTGGACGACCGCGTCGGCGTCGACCACGCCGTCCTGCTGGCGAGTGCGCAGCGCGAACGCGACCTGCGCCAGCGGCGGACGATCGAGCCGGCGCGTCGGCTCGAGGGCCGCGACCAGCTGCTCGAAGGGCACGTCCTGATCGGCGTAGGCGTCGAGCGCGACGCGGCGTGTGCGCGCGAGCAGCGCGACGAAACTCGGATCGTCCTCGAGATCGCCGCGCAGGACGACTGTGTTGACCAGGAAACCGATCAGCGGCTCGAGCGCACGCAGCGCGCGACCGGCGACCGGGCTGGCGACGGCCAGGCGCGTCTGGCCCGTGCGGCGCATCAGCAGCAGCTGGAAGCCGGCGAGCAGCAGCATGAACGGCGTCACGCCCTGCGACGCCGCCAGCGCGCGCAGCTGCGCGGCGGCGTCGGCGTCGAGCTGCAGCGGCACGCGGCCCGACGGCGCGCCGGCACGGCCGCTCGGACGCGGGAAGTCGGTCGGCAGCGCCAGATCCGGCACGTCGGCCAGCCGCGCGCGCCAGCGCGCGAGCGCGGCCTCGAGATGGGCGGCGTCGAGGCGCGCGCGGCTCCACGCGGCGACGTCCGCCATCTGCGCCGGCAGCGGCGCCAGATCGGCCGCGGCGACCGGGTCGTCGACCGTGCGGCCGCCGCGCAGCGCATCGTAGAGCCGGCGCAGCTCGCGCCAGAGCACGCCCGACGACCAGCCGTCGAAGGCGATGTGGTGGATGACCAGCACAAGCGCGTGGTCCTCGGCGCCGAGGCGCAGGAGCGCGCCGCGCAGCACCGGACCGTCGGCGAGATCGAACGGCTGGTTGCTCAGGCGATGCGCCAGCCGCCGGGCGACATCGAGACGCGCGTCGTCGTCGGGCAGAGGGCGCAGGTCGATGAGCGGCAGCAGCGCGTCGATGCCCGGCCAGGCCGCGCCCGAGGCCCGCGTCGGCATCAGACGACCGACGACCATCGGATCGTTGACCGCGCTCGCGGCCATCTCGGCCTCGGACAGCGCGACCGCCTCGTAGACCGTGCGCAGCACCTCGTGGCGGTCGACGACCGCGTCGAGCGCGCGGCGCAGGGCGTCGACGTCGAGCGGCCCGTCGAGGCGCGCGGTCAGCGGAATGTTGTACGCGGCGCTGCGCGGATCGAGGCGGGCGATGAACCACAGCCGCTGCTGCGCCGGCGTCACCGACCGCGGCGCGTCGTCGGCGCGGTCGTGGGCGACGAGCGCTGGCGTGCCGTCGGGCAGCGCGTCGGCGTCCTCGAGATAGGCCGCCAGGCCGGCCGGCGTCGGCCGATCGAAGAGCACGGCCAGCGGCAGAACCGAGCCGGTCGCCTCGCGCAGGCGGGCGACGGCGCGGGTGGCGAGCAGCGAGTGGCCGCCGAGGCGGAAGAAGTCGTCGTCGACGCCGACCGGTCCACCGCGGCCGAGGATCTCGCCGAGCACGCCGCAAACGATCGCCTCGAGCGGCGTGCGCGGCGGCGCGTGGGCGCCGTCGGCCGCGAGCGCATCGGGCGCGGGCAGCGCGCGGCGGTCGATCTTGCGGCTGGCGGTGACCGGCAGCGCGTCGAGGACGGCGATCTGCGCCGGCACCATGTACGCCG
>JBCCOR010000192.1:0-8174 GCA_039025295.1 Acidobacteriota bacterium | reverse complement strand
CGGCGTGCTGCTGAGCGGATTCGCCAGCGTTCGCGACGCCGTGGAGGAGGTCCGCACGTGCCGCGCCGACCTGGCCCTGCTGCCGATCGAGAACAGCACCGCCGGCAGCATCAACGAGACCTACGATCTGCTCGCCGAGGGCGGCCTGACGATCAACGCCGAGGTGGTGAGCAAGGTCGAACACTGCCTGATCACCCTGCCCGGCGCCAAACTCGATCAGCTGCGGCGCGTGATCTCCCATCCGCAGGCGCTGATGCAGTGCGAAACCTATCTGCGCAGCCTGCCGTGGGTGCGCTCGCTGGCCGAGTTCGACACCGCCGGCGCGGCGCGCAAGGTGCGCGAGAGCAACGACCCGACGCTGGCCGCGATCGCCAGCGAGGGCGCGGCGAAGATGCTCGGGCTCGAGGTCCTGCGGCGCGGCATCCAGAGCCAGCCGAGCAACTCGACGCGCTTCGTCGAGGTCGCGATCGAGGCCGCCGAGAGCCCTGGTGACCGGGACCACAAGACGTCGCTGCTGGTGATTCTCGAGCGCAACGCCGTCACCCTCGGCGAGGTGCTGATGGCCTTCGGGCGACGCGGCATCGACGTCGCCAAGCTGGAGTCGCGTCCGATTCCGGAAACGCCGTTCCGCTATCGCTTCTACCTCGACGTCGAGGCCCACGCCAGCGACCAGCTGATGCAGGAAGCCATGGAGGAGGCCCGCGCGTTGACCGGCGAGCTGCGCCAGCTCGGCACCTATCCGCGCGCGGACTGACCACCGCGCCGATTCAACTGCACGCAAGGAGGCGGGATGGACAAACCGACGGTGCTGCTGATCGATGACGACGACGCGCGGCGCAAGACGATGGCCGACGGCCTGACGCGCTTCGACTATGAGGTGGTGCCCGCCAGCGATCTCGCATCCGGCGTGCGCTTCGCCGAAACCCTGACGCCGTCGGTCGTGATCGCCCCCACGCGCCTGCTCGCCGCGCGCGGCGGCGGCGATCCCCAGATCGCGATTCTCGAGGCGCTGGCGACCATCGCACCCACCGGCGGGCGCACCACGGCGCTGCTGATCGGCCACGACCGCGAGCAGCTGCCCGGGCTGCCCGATCACGCCCATCTGCTGCCGGTGTCGGCGCTCGACGACGACCAGATCATCCACCGCATCCGGCTCGCGGTCGTCGGCCATCTGCTCGAACTCGACGTGTCGAGCGATCTGCGCAGCCTGGTGGGTGAGCTCGCCCTGCTGCCCACGCTCGAGCTGCTGCGCGGCATGAACCGCCTGCAGCTGACCGCGCGCATCGAGCTTATCGACGGCATGGTCGCGATGCTCGCCGGCCGCGTGGTCGCCGCGCGCGCGGGCGTGGCGCGCGGCATCAAGGCCGTGTGCCGACTCGGCCGGCGCGCCGACGGCCCGTTCCATCTCTTCCTGCACGCCAGCGGCGACAGCCTGTGGTCGGCGGGCGAGAGCGATCAGGACGCCGAGATCGACATGCCGTTCACCGATCTGCTGATCCGCGCGATCGAAGACGCGCAGGTGCCGCTGCCCGATCGGCGCACCTGGATGAGCCTGCGGCGCGACATCAACACCCGCTCGACCGAGCTCTCGGCGCAGCAGCGGCGGATGCTCGAGGTGGTCGCCCGCTGCGGCACGGTCGGCGCGCTCTTCGACGCCCTGCCGGCGAGCGACGGCAAGGTCGCCGAGGCGCTGCAGCGGCTCGTGCAGCGCGGCGTCGTCAGCCTGCACAAGGCGCGCGCCGCGGTCGCCGTGGTCACCGATTCGACCGCTGATCTGCCGCCCGATCTGGCGCGCGAATACGAGATCCGGGTCGTGCCGCTGAAGGTTCGCTTCGGCGACCACACCTTCCACGACGGCGTCGACATCCAGCCGCGCGACTTCTACCATCTGCTCGAAACCGACGAGTCGCATCCCGAGACCGCGCCGCCGACCGAGGCCGAGTTCCTCGAGCACTACCAAAGCCTGGGCGAGCATCAGGACATCGTCTCGATCCACATCTCGGGCAAGCTCTCGCAGACCTTGGTGCACGCGCATCAGGCGGCCGACAACGGCCTCGTCAGCATCGAGCGCCAGGAGGGCCGCGAGGAGTGCGCGCTCGAGGTGGTCGACGGCGGCAGCGTCGGCATCGGCACCGGCATGCTCGCGATCTTCGCGGCGCGCATGGCGCTGCGCGGCGAGAAGGTGTTCGCCATCGCCCACCGCCTGCGCTCGATCGTGCCGCGGATGCATCTCTTCTTCGTGGTCAACACGTTCGACTACCTGGTGCGCGGCGGCCGCGTGGGCAAAGCGCGTGCGGCGATCGGACGCCTGCTCAACATCAAGCCGATCCTCACCATCCAGGACGGCGAGTTCATCGCCATCGACAAGGTCCGCGGTGGACGCCGCGCCCATCCGCGCATCGTCGACCTGATCAGCGATCGGGTCGATCCGAAGCGCCCGCTGATGGCCGCCGTCGCCCACGCCAAGGCGCCGGTGTGGGGCGATCGCCTGCGCACGCTGCTCGGCGAGCGCTTCGACGTGCTCGACATGCTGATGAGCGATATCGGGCCGACGGTCGGCACCCACGCCGGGCCGGGCGCGGTCGGCGCCGTGGTGTTCCAGCCGAGCGAAGAGGAATGGCCGCTGCTCGCGCCGCTCACCGACGACGAGCTGGCGGCGCTGGAGGGCTGACGTGGGCGACGGCGTTCGGCTCGACAAATGGCTGCAGGTGGCGCGCGCCTACAAGACGCGCAGCCAGGCCACGCGCGCCTGCGACCTCAACCGCATCAAGGTCAACGGCCAGACCGGCAAGGCCAGCCGCAAGCTGGCGATCGGCGATCGGGTCGAGGTCGAGGTCAACCGCGACTGGACGCGCGTCCTGGTCGTCCAGGAGCTCGCCGATCGGCCGCTGCCCAAGAAAGAGGCGTCGCGGGTCTACGAAGATCTCAGTCCACCGAAGCCGGAGCTCTCCCAGCTCCAGCGACTGATGCGACGCACGCCGGCGGTGCGCGAAGCCGGCACGGGCCGGCCGTCGAAGAAGGAGCGCCGCGAGCTCGACCGGCTGCGCGATCGCCCAAGCTGACCATGCACTTTCGCGCCTTCTTCCGCCTGCCGCGCACCACCCTGCTCAGCCGCGTGATCCTCGCGCTCGGCCTGGTCGGCGTGGTGCCGTTCCTGATCGCGCTCGTGCAGCTGCGGCTCAGCCGCGACGCGCTGGTCGAGCAGGTGCAGGGCGTCCATCTGGTGACGGTGCGCGCCACCGCCGACCGCCTGAGCGCGGTGCTCACCCGGCTGCGCACCACCGCCGAGGCCACCGCCCGACTCGAGATCGTGCGCGCCGACCCCGGCAGCCCGGACGCCGGCGCCCAGCTGGTGGCGCTGCTCGAAGCCGTGCCCGAGCTGGCCGCGGTCGGCCTGTTCGTGGTCGAACCCGACCCCGCCGGCACCGGCGATCGCCTGGCGGCGGTCCAGATCGCACAGAGCCAGGGACGCCGCGCGCTGAGCCAGGCGCTCTTCGAACGTCCGGTGCGGGGCGGCGCGATCGAAACGCAGATCGAGGAAGACACCATCTGGATGCGCCTCAGCCTGCCGCTGGCCGACGACAGCCCGGCGCGGCTGGTGCTGATCGCGGCCCTGCCGCAGCTCGACCGCATCCTCGATCCGGACGAGATCGGCAACCAGGCGTCGATGGTGCTGATGCACGCCAACGGCCGCGTGCTCTTCGCCTCGCGCGAGGGTCGCGACGCCGATGCCGACGCCGACGCGTCGGCGATCGCGGACGCCTCGACGTCGATCGATCCGCAGGACGCGCTCGCCAGCTATCCGCCGACCGTGGTCGAGCTGGCGACCTCGCGCAAGCTGGCGGCAGGCGCCGACGAATACCGCCTGCCCGACGGCCGACGGGTGGTCGCGGCATTCGCCGACGTCGCGTTCTCGCAGGCGCCGTGGTTCGTGCTGTCGCGCCAGCCGGCGGTCGCCGCCGAGGCCGCCGCCGCGAAGCTGCGCACCATCGCGCGCGCCGCCTTCGCCATCGTGCTCGCGATCATCGCCGTGCTCTCGCTGCTCGCCTACCGCACGGTGGTGCGTCCGCTGCGCGGCCTGATCCGGGAGCAGCGTCGCCTCGCCGGCCTCGAGGCGCGCATGCAGACCGAGGCGACCAACGAAATCGACCAGCTGCGCGAGGCGTTCGAGGCGCTCGAGGCCAATCTGCACGATCGCGAGGCGCTCAGCCGCGTCTTCCTCGGCCGCTACCAGATCCAGTCGGTGCTCGGCGTCGGCGCGATGGGCACGGTCTTCCGCGGCTGGGATCCGCGCCTCGAGCGCGAGGTCGCGCTCAAGACCGTCAAGCTCGGCAGCGGCGGCCAGGACGCCACCCGCGCCAAGCGCGAGGAACTGGCCGAGCGCCTGGTGCGCGAGGCGGTCACCCTGGCGCGCCTCAACCATCCGAACATCGTCACGATCTACGACACCGAGAGCGCCGGCGAAGCCGCCTATCTGTCGATGGAGCTGGTCGAAGGCGCGAGCGTGCAGGACGTCTTGGAGCAGCAGGGTTTTCTCGGCCCGGAGCCGACCCTGGCGCTCGGCCTGGCGGTGCTCGAAGGGCTCGCCGAGGCCCACCGACACGAAATCGTCCATCAGGACATCAAGCCCGCGAACATCCTGCTGGGCAAAACCGGTAGCATCAAGGTCACTGATTTCGGCATCGCCGAGCTGATGACCGCCGCCAGCGCGCGCGCCGACCGCATTTTTGGGACGGTCGGCTATCTTTCCCCCGAAGCGCTGCGCGGCGAAGGATTTTTGGCCACCAGCGATCTGTTCGCGGTCGGCGTCGTGATGTACCAATGTCTCGCCGGACGCCGTCCGTTCCGCGGACGCCATCCGCGCGACGTCATCGTCGCAACGCTGATGCACGATCCCAAACCGCTGACGCGCGTGCGTCCGGGCGTCGAGCCTGCGCTGGCCGCCGCGATCGAGGGCCTCCTCGCCAAGAATCCCGAGGACCGCCCGCCGAGCGCGGAAGAGGCCGCCGAGGCACTGCGCCGCGCCTGGACGGGCGCCCTGCCGCGCTGGGATGCCTCGCTGGTGAGCGATCAAGACGCGAAGGAGAATTCGCCCTATGTCCAACGCCCGCACTCGTCACTGCTCGCCACCGAGCGCATTCCTCCGTCGAAGGTTGCCCGGGGCGGCACCGCCGGCGCCGTCACCCGCTAGGCGCATCGCCGCCGCGCTCCTGCTCGGCGCGCTGGCGCTGGCGCCAGGGTCCGCGGCACGCGCCGACGCGGACGACGTGCCGGTCTTCGGCCCGGGCACCACCGTGCCGCTGCCGACCGCGCTCGAGGCCGCGCGCGATCGCCTGCTCTACGGCTTCGACCGCGGCGCGCTCGCGCCGCTGCCGGCCGGCGATCTGCGCGCGCCGGACGCCCCGGGCATGCACTGGCTGCTGCTGATCGAACGCCTCGACGACGGCACGCTCGGCCCGCCGACCTGGCAGCCGCTCTTGGTCGACGGCACGCCGCCGACGATCGAGCTGGTGATCGATCCGCCGCCGATCGACGCGCGCTGGATTCCCCGCGGCACCGAGGTGCGGCTGACCGCCGACGACGACCTGACCGCGGTCCGCGGCGTGCACCTGACGCGCAACGAAGGCAACGCGGTCTCCGACGCGGGTGCGGTGAACGACACCGCCATGACCCGCCGCGCCACCATGCGATTGATCACCGGCGGACCGGTGACGGTCAACGCCTGGTCGATCGACCGGGTCGGCAACCGCACGGCGGAGCAAAGCGTCGCGCTCGAGGTCGACAGCGCGCCGCCCGAGATCCATCTGGCGCCCGGCGGCGACTTCCTGCGCGCCGCGGACGACGCGCTGGTGCTCGGCCCCGGCGGCCGCATCGACGTCTGCAGCGCGCGCGACGCGGCCACCGGCGTCGCCAGCTGGTGGACCGGCGTCGATGCCGCGCCGCCCGGCGACGCGCTCGAGCCCGCCCCGCCCTTCGCCGGCGAGACCGCCGGCGAGCCGCCGAAGCAAACCGACGCGCTCGACGGTCCGTGGACGACCAGCGGCGCGTACACCGCGGTCGTGGCTGTGCGCGATCGCGTCGGCCAGCGCGGCGTCGCGCGCCTGCCGTTCACTGTCGACGCCGACGGCCCGACCGTCACCTGGTCGCTCGACGGCCGCTCGGTCGTCGCCGACGACGGCAGCACGATCTGGGCCGCGCCGATCACGCTTCACGCCGCCGCCGAGGACGCGCCGGCCGGGCTCGCCTCGCTCGTCGCGGCCGGTGCGACGCTGGTCGGCGCGCCCGAGGACAAGAACGACGATCCGCCGCGCCTCACCGACGTCGACCGCGCCGAGATCGTCGCGGTCGACGCCCTCGGCAACCGCACGGTGGTCGAGGCCGCGTGGAGGCGCGACGCCGAAGCACCGATCGCGACGCTGACGCGCGCGGACGACGACGCAGCGCTGCCGGCCGACGCCACGGTGCGCGTGGCGGTCGGCGACGCGCTGACGCTGCGGGTCGCCGACGACGGCGCCGGCGTCGCCGCCGCGTCGTATGACCTCGGCGGCATCCTGCGCGGCTGGGACCGCGGCGAACTGCGCGCCGACGCGCCCCGAACGCTCCCCTTCGCCATCCGCGGCCGCTACCGCCTGCGGGTGGCGACGCGCGATCGACTCGACAACCGCTCGGTCGCATCGTGGACGATCGTCGTCGAGCGCGCCGGCGCCGCCTCTGGAGGCACGCCATGACGATCCGCGCCGCCGCATCGCTCGTCGTTCTGCTGCTCGGTGCGCTGATCGCGGGCACGCCACCGCTCCACGCCCAGGCCGGCACGCCGGTCGACACCCTCGGCTGGCACGTCGTCCAGGACGGCGAGACCCTCGAGTCGATCACCCGCCGCTACCTCGGCACGGGCGAGCTGTGGCCGGAAAACCACAGGCTCAATCCGTGGATCGACGACCCCAACCGGCTCTGGCCCGGCCAGCGCCTGCGGATCATCACCGAGCGCCAGATTCCGCGCGCCGGCGCGCTGGTGGCGCAGGTGCGCAACGAGGTCGACAAAAACCTCGCCCGCCGGGGCTGGATCGACGCGTCGCGCGGCGACGCGCTGCGGCCGCGCGACGCGCTGCGCACGTCCGCCAACTCGTCGGCTCAGCTGACCTTCGACGACGGCGCAGAGCTGGTGCTGACCGAGTACTCACAGATCTTTCTCAAGGGCCTCGACGCCCTGCCGACCGGCGTCAAGCGCGGCACGATCGAGATCGCCCGCGGTCAGGCCGATTTCAAGCTCGACGCGCCGAAGCGTCGGGCCGAGCGCAGCGAGATCGAGCTGGTGATCGGCGACACCGTCGCTCGCCCGCGCCCGGGCGACGCCGCCAAGGCCGAGACCCGCGCGCGCGCCAGCGACGACGGCAAGGCGTCGCTGATGGTCTACGGCGGTCGTTCGGAGGTCGAGGCCGCGGGCCAAACGGTCGCGGTGGCGCAGGGCGAGGGCACGACGGTGACGCCCGGCGAGGCGCCGACGCCGCCCGAGCGCCTGCTGAAGCGCCCGGCGCTGCGCCGACCGGCCGAGCGCGACCGCTTCGACTACGCCAATCCCGCCTTCCGCTGGAACGCCGTCGACGGCGCCGCGCGCTACGTGCTCGAGATCTGTCAGGACGCCGAGTGCGGCGCGCTCGTGCAGCGCGTCGCGGATCTCGGCGCCGACACGACGACCTGGCGCAGCACCCGGCTGCCCGCCGAAGCGCTCTACTGGCGCGTGACCGCGGTTGCGGCCTCAGGCCTCGACGGCTACCCGAGCCGCAGCGTGCCGTTCACGATCGCCCGCGACGCAACCGACGTCGCGCCGCCGGTGGTGCTGGTCGGCGTCGTCGGCGCGGGCGGCACCGATGCCGACGGTGCGCTGGTGGTGGAAGCGCGCGATCGGCTGCGGCTGTTCGCCCGCGACGACGCCTCGGGCGTGCGCACCCTGCGCTACCGCTGGGCGGCGAGCGAGCCGTGGACGCCGGTATCCGGACGCGGCGCGCTGGCGCTCGAACACGACGTGCGCGTCCTCGACGGCGCCACGCGCCTGCACCTGCAGGTCGAGGACGCACTCGGCCAGACCGCCGACGCCACCGTCGCGATCCGCAGCGCAGGCTGACAAGCGGCTGCCAAACCGCAGGCTGTGTGGCGTCCGCCGGAACGACCGGCGG
>JBCCOR010000191.1:0-8182 GCA_039025295.1 Acidobacteriota bacterium | reverse complement strand
TGATCGGCGGCAACTCGGTCGAGCGCGACGACAACTACCTGCGCGAGTCGATCCTGAACCCGCGCGCCAAGGTCGTCATGGGCTATCAGCCGATCATGCCGACCTTCCAGGGGCAGATCAGCGAAGAGAAGCTCGGCCACATTCTCGCGTACATCAAATCGCTCGAGCTCGAAGAAGCGACCGAAGATGCCGCGGCCCTCGACGCGGCGGTCACCGCCGATCTCTCCGCCGCCGCCAACGCCACTGAACCCGCATCGATCACCCAGGGAGGCTGACGCCCATGAGCACTGCGACCGCAACCGCCTCGAACGGCGTCGGCCCGACGGGCGCGGAGCCGACGATTCCGAAAGAGCACTATCTCAACGCATCCCACGGCCTGAAGTCGTGGCTGCTGACCACCGATCACAAGCGGATCGGCATTCTCTACCTGGTTTCGATCACCTTCTTCTTCGCGCTCGGCGGCATCTACGCCACGCTGATTCGGCTCGAGCTGCTGACGCCGGGTGGTGATCTGGTCAGCCCGGACACCTACAACCGCATGTTCACCATGCACGGCATCATGATGATTTTCTTCTTCTTGCTGCCGTCGATTCCGGGCACGTTGGGGAACTTCCTGATTCCGCTGATGATCGGCGCCAAGGACGTCGCCTTCCCCAAGCTCAATCTGGCCAGCTGGTACATGTACATGGCCGGTGCGGGCCTGTCACTGGGCGCGATGATGCTGGGCGGCGTCGATACCGGCTGGACCTTCTACACGCCGTTCTCGAGCGTCTACTCGAACAGCCACGTGCTGCTGGTCGCGGTCGGCATCTTCATCAACGGCTTCTCGTCGATCTTCACCGGCATCAACTTCATGGTCACGATCCACCGCATGCGCGCGCCGGGTCTGACCTGGTTCAAGCTGCCGCTGTTCATTTGGTCGCACTACGCCACCAGCCTGATCATGGTGCTCGGCACGCCGGTGCTGGCGATCACGCTGCTGCTGGTCGGCATGGAGCGCGCCTTTGGCATCGGCATCTTCGATCCGGCGATGGGCGGTGACCCGGTGCTCTTCCAGCATCTGTTCTGGTTCTACTCGCACCCGGCGGTTTACATCATGATCCTGCCGTCGATGGGCGTCATCTCCGAGCTGATCTCGGCGTTCGCGCGCAAGCCGGTCTTCGGCTACAAGTTCGTCGCCTTCGCCTCGCTCGGCATCGCGGTGATCGGCTTCCTGGTGTGGGGCCACCACATGTTCCTGAGCAGCCAGTCGGTCTATGCCTCGCTGGTATTCAGCTTCTTGACCATGCTGGTCGCCGTGCCGTCGGCGGTGAAGGTGTTCAACTGGCTGGCCACGCTGTGGCAGGGCTCGATCGCCTACACCACGCCGCTCTACTACGCCCTCGGCTTCATCGGCCTGTTCACGGTCGGCGGCCTGACCGGTGTCATGCTCGGCACGCTCGGCTTCGACATCCACGTCCACGACACCTACTTCGTGGTCGCGCATTTCCACTACGTCATGGTGGGCGGCGCGATCATGGGCTATCTCGGCGGCCTGCACTATTGGTGGCCGAAGATCTTTGGCCGCATGTACTCCGAGTTCTGGTCGAGCCTGTCGGCGCTGATGATCTTCGTCGGCTTCAACCTGACCTTCTTCCCACAGTTCATCCTCGGCTACCTGGGCATGCCGCGTCGCTACCACGTGTATCCCGACGAGTTCCAGGTGCTGCATGTGCTGTCGACCGCCGGCGCCTCGGTGCTCGCGGTGGGCTTTGCGATGCCGGCGTTCTACCTCGGCTGGTCGATGGTCTTCGGCAAGGTCGCGGGCAAGAACCCGTGGGGCGTCTACGGCCTCGAGTGGCAGACCACGTCGCCGCCGCCGCTGCACAACTTCGAGTTCATTCCGCAGGTCGAGGGCGAGATCTACGACTACGGCGCGCACGCGGCACCGGAGCCGGTCGGCGCAAACGCACCCGAATCCGTCGGTTCGACCGCGTGATCGATTTTTAGAGGAGCTTGCCTTGTCACACGCACACGCGGCGTCGGCCGAGGATCATCATCCGCCCGGTCTGGCGCATCATTTCGAAAGTTACGAGCAGCAGAAAGAGTCGTCGTTTCTCGGCATGTGGGCGTTTCTCGCCCAGGAGCTGATGTTCTTCGGCGGTCTCTTCACCTGCTACATCATCTACCGCAGCATGCACGGCGACGCGTTCCTGCTCGGCAGCGCGGAGCTCGACTGGCGCATCGGTGCCTTCAACACGGCTGTTCTGCTCGGCAGCAGCTTCACCATGGTGGTGGCGGTCTGGGCGGCGCAGATTGGCAAGCCCAAAGCCATCTTCTGGGGCCTGATCGGGACGATCGTGCTCGGCGGCGTCTTCCTCGGCGTGAAGGTGATCGAGTACGCCTCGAAGTACGAGCACCACCTCATCCCCGGGCTCAATTTCGAGTGGACGGGGCCACCGGCCTCGGGCATCGAGATCTTCTTCGCGCTCTACTTCGCGATGACCGGCATGCACGCGCTGCACATGATCATCGGCATGGTGATCATGCTCTTCATGCTCAAACCGGCGCTGAACGGGCATTGGACGCCCCAGAACCACAACTTCGTCGAGGGATTCGGCCTCTACTGGCACTTCGTCGACATCGTGTGGATCTTCCTGTTCCCGTTCCTTTACCTGCTCAACACCGGCGCCGCGGCGCACTGAGGACGATCATGGCCCAGCCTGGTGGCAATCACTCGCTCATGCCCTACGCCGGCGTCCTGGCCGCGCTCTTCGTGCTCACGGTTTTGACCGTGGCCGTGGCGCGGGTCGACTTCGGCCATCCGACCAACGACATCATCGCGCTCGCGATCGCGGGCACGAAGGCCACGCTGGTCGTGCTGTTCTTCATGCACGTCTACGAGAGCAGCCGATTGATCAAGGTGTCAGTGGTCGCCAGCGTCGTCTGCTTGATTTGCCTCTTTTTCTTCATTCTCGTCGACACGATGTCGCGCAACTTCGCCGCTGAGCGCTTCGGTCCGACGGCGATCGAAAACGCCGATCTCAGCGGCGGGCCGCGTCCCGCGGACGACCACGGCGGCGACGCGCATCACTAGCGGCGATGCACGTCGTCGCGCGTCCTGCGGGACGCCTCGAACGCCCGGTCGGACATCCTGTCCGCCGGGCGTTTTACGTTGCGGGCCGGGCTGCACGCCGCGCTGACGCAGATGCCGTATCGTAGGCGCTCTCGCGATCATGAGCAGCATGCGCAACAAATATCGCACCGCCATTCCGCTCGCGCACGGTGGGATGGCCGAGGTGTATCGAACCCACGATGCGCAGCTGGGGCGCACGGTGGTGCTCAAGTTCTTGCGCCACGACGATCCGGCGCTCGTCGCACGCCTGCGGCGCGAAGCGCGGGCGATGGCACGGATGCCGACGCATCCGAACCTGTGCGCGATCTACGACGTGGACGCGCAGGACGGTCGACCGTTTATCGCGATGGAGCACGTCGACGGCCCGTCGCTGCACGACGCTGCACCGTCGCTGAGCCGTCGGGAGACGGTCGAGATCGTGGCGACGATCGCGGCGGCCCTGCAGCGCGTCCATGCGATGGGACTGGTGCATCGCGACATCAAGCCGGCGAACATCGTGCTCGGCCGGCATCGCGACGGCACGCTGCGACCGGTTCTGATCGACTTCGGGACCGTGTGGGCGGCCGACGCCCGTACGATGACGCGCCTGGGACAGTGGGTCGGCACGCCGGCGTTCATGGCGCCCGAGCAGATCGTCGGAGGTCACGAAGATCTCGGCCCGCCAGCGGACGTCTATGCGCTGGGCGTGACGCTCTATTGCCTCCTCACCGGCGTGACGCCGTTCGACGGCGGTTCGGCCGTCGAGTTGGCCCAGCGCGTGCTCGAAGAAACCCCGGCGTCGCCGCGCCGCCACGCGCCGGAGCTCTCACCGCAGCTCGAGGCGATCGTGCTGCGCTGCCTGCGCAAGGATCCGGCTGCGCGCTATCCCGACGCCGGCGCGCTCGCGGCCGATCTGACGCGCTGGCTCGACGATCGGCCCGTCGACGGCGAGACGCGCAGGATGACCGGCTGGCGCGGGCGCCTGACGCGCCGCGTGCGTCAGTACCGCGGTCCGCTGCGCGCGGCGGTGGCGCTCGCGATCGCGGCCTGCCTCGCGCTTGGCGCTCTGGCCTACCGCGGCCAGATGGTGCGTACCGCGGCGTCGCGCTACGACCGCATCGGTCAGGATCTGGAGGGCACGGTGCGCGCGATCGCGATGAGTGCGCCGCGCGACGTGCGCGCGGCGCAGGCGCGGGTGCGGCTGCGCATCGGGCGCCTGGAAGCTGCGCTCGACGACGCGGCGTCGACCGCGCGCGGTCCGCTGCACGGGGCGATCGGGCGCGGCTGGCTGGCGCTGGGCGACGAGGCGCGGGCGCTGCATCATCTGCGCGCGGCATGGCGCGCGTCGTATCGCTCGCCGTCGATCGCTTATGCCCACGGCGTCGCGCTCGGCATGGCCTACGAGCAGGCCATGCGGCGCGCAGAGCTGTTCGAGCAGCCGGCCATGCGGCGCGTTGCGCAGGAGCGGGCCGCGCGCGAGCTGCGTCAACCCGCGCGCGACTTTCTCGTGCGCGGCCGGCGCGCACCGTCGATCGCCCCGGACTACGTCGACGCACTGATCGAACTGTATGACGATCGCTACGATGCGGCAGTCGCGGCGGCGACGCGCGCGCGCGCCGTGCCGACCCGGCGCTATGAAGCCGACAAGCTGATCGGGCGGATCGAGTGGCGACGCAGCATCGCCCTGCTCAACCGGGGTGATGCGCACGGTGCGTGGCGTGCCCTGCACCGCGCCGGTCGCGCCTATCGCCGGGCGCGCGCCTCGGCGCCGAGTGATCGCCACGTCCTGCTGCGCATTTGTCGGCTGCGATCGCGCCAGATGGACGATGTGCTGACGGCGCACCCGTCGTCGGACGCACACCGATCGATGAGCCACGCCAGGGCCTTCCGCGACGGCGCGCGGGTGGCGTGCCGTCAGGCCGCCCAGCTCGACCCGGTTTGGAGCGCGCCCTGGAGCGCACTCGCCACGGTCGAAAACCGCTGGGCGAATCTGCAGCGCCAGCGCGGCGACGCCCACTACGCGGCGACGCTGCGGCGTGCACGCCATCTGGCGCAGCGCGCGATCGCGCGCGATCCCCACAGCGCCACGGCGCGCGGCGTCCTGGGAGACGCGCATCTCATCGCGGCCATGGCGGCGCTGTGGAGCGCGCACGGGGAAGATCCTCGGCCGCAGCTCGATCTCGCCATCAAGAACTATCGCGCTGCGCTGCGCGTATCCGACGCTTTCAGCGGCCGCTTCGTCGGACTCAGCAGCGCGTATCTGCTGCGCGGACGCTACGAGACCAGCAGCGGTCTCGACGCCGAAGCGAGCCTGCGTCGGGCGCGCTCGCTCGGGCTGCGCACGGTCGTCGCCCACGCCGATGTGCCCGCGGCCCATGCGGGGCTCGGCCAGGTCGAGAGCCAGCGCGTGCGCAACGGGCTGCTGCACGGGCGGCCCATCCGCGGTGCGCTGCGGCACGCGATCGCGCGTCTGAAGCGGGCACACGCCCTCGATCCACATGACCCAACGATCGCATCGGAGCTGTCGGTGGCCTACCTCAGCGGTGCCTGGCTGGCATACTGTCGGGATGAACCCCGCGCGCCCTGGATCCGAGCCGCCTTGGCCTACAACAATCGTGTGGTCGCTCGGGCATCCGGAACGATGAACGGCCACGCGATTCGCGCCCAGATCTTGCTGAACGCAGCCCGCTGGCGCCTCCAGGAGGGCGGCGATCCGACCGCCGATCTCGCGCGTGCTGCGGTCAGCGTGCGGGCCCACGCCGTCGCATCGCGTCGCGCGTCGGCGCAGACCACGGCGCGTCTCTACGCCACCTGGCTGATGCGTGAGCAGGCCCTTCTGCGCGCATCCGCGGCGCTCGCGGACGGACCGCCGAGCGAGGCGGCACCGCCCGATGACGATGCGTGGCTGGCGCCGGATCAGCATGCGCTGCTGCTGCCGCAGGCGGTGGAGATCGCGCTGCTGCAGATCCGCCGCGCGCTGATTCACACGCCCGGGCGCGCGCCGTCGGCGCACATCGCGCGCGCGGCGCATCTGCTCGAACGCCTGGACGTCCTCCAGGTCGCGCCCTACGCGCTGCGCGAACGGCTGCGCGGTGAGCTTCTGCTGCTGCGCGCGGCCGCCGCGTCCGCGGGTTCCACCGCGCGCCGCGCCGATCTCGATCAGGCGGAAGCGCACTGGACGCGCGCCGTCGCGCGCAATCACTGGCTGCGCCGCGACGTCGAGCGCCTGCGCCGCGAGGCGCGAACGCTGGCGGTCGCGCGATGAGTGCGGATCGCATCGACTACGGCACCGCCGTGCCGCTGTCGAGCGGCGGCATGGCCGAGGTCTATCGCGCCTACGATGCCCGGCTCGGCCGGCCGGTGGCGCTGAAGTTCCTGCGCCGCGAGGATCCCGAGCAGGTCGAACGCCTGCTGCGCGAAGCGCGCGCGCTGGCGCATCTGCCGACCCACGAGAACCTGTGTGCGATCTACGGCGTCGGCGAGCAGGAAGGCCGTCCGTATATCGCGATGGAGCTGATCGAAGGCGAGGCGCTCGACGAGATCGGCGAACAGCTGACGCTGCGCGAGCGGGTGGAGGTGGTGATGCAGATCGCCGCCGCGCTCGAGCCGGTGCACGACGCCGGCCTGATCCACCGCGACATCAAGCCGACCAACATCGTGCTGGCGCGCCGCGCCGACGGCTCGCTGCGGCCGGTGCTGGTCGACTTCGGCGTGGTGTGGACGCCGCGCGAAGCCACCCTCACGGGCCTCGGGCAGTGGCTCGGCACGCCGGCGTTCATGGCGCCCGAGCAGGTGGTCGGCGGCCATGCGTCGCTGGGGCCGCCGACCGACGTCTACGGCCTCGGCGGAACGCTCTACTTCCTGCTCACCGGGCGCCAGCCGTTCGAGGGCGAGAGCCATCTGAACCTGCTCCGCCAGGTGCTCGGCGACGCGCCGACGCCGCCGCGCCGTCACGCGCCCGACGTCGCGCCCGATCTCGAGACGATCGTGCTGCGCTGCCTGCGCAAGGATTCGGGCTCGCGCTATCCCAGCGGCGGCGCGCTGGCGGAGGATCTGCGCCGCCATCTGGCCGATGAGCCGCTGGCGCGCGCGACCAGCCAGCAGCGCACGTGGGACGCGCGCCTGCTGCGACGGGTGCGGCGCTGGCGCACGCCGCTGCACGCGATCGCGCTCGCGCTGGTGGTGACGATCGTGCTGCTCGCCGTGCTCGCCTACCGCGCGCAGGCGCGACGCGACGCCGTGCAGCGCTACGACCGCGTCGGCACCAGCATCGAGGGCACCCTGCGCGCGGTGGCGATGAGCGCACCGCACGACGTGCGCGCCGCGCGCGCGCAGGTGCGGGCGCGCCTCCATGCGCTCACCGCCGAGCTCGACACCCTGTCCGGGCCGGCGCGCGCGCCGCTGCGCGCCGCCATCGGTCGCGGCTGGCTGGCACTGCGCGACGACGCGCGCGCGGCCGCGCATCTGCGCGCCGCCTGGCAGGGCGGCCATCGCACGGCGACGGTCGCCTACGGCCGCGGCCTGGCGCTCGGTCGGGGCTACGAGCGCGCCGTGCGGCGCGCCAGCCGGCTGGGCAACGCCGACGCGCGCGCCGCCGCGCGCGCGCAGGCGGATCAGCGCTACCGCGATGCCGCGCGCGATCTGCTGATGCAGGGGCGCGCGACGGCGCTGGCCGCGCCGGCCTACGTCGAAGGGCTGATCCAGTTCTACGAGGGCGACTACGCAACCGCGCTGGCCTCGGCCCAGCGCGCGCGCGGTCTGCTGCCCTGGCTCTACGAGGCGACCGAGCTCGTCGGCCGGATCGAGTATGCGCGCGCGCTCGACGCGTTCAACCGCGGCGATTTCAACGCCGCGTGGCGCGCGCTGCGCGCCGCCGACCGCGCCTACCGCGCGGCGTCGGCGTCGGCGCCGAGCGATCTGGGCGTGGCGCTCGGCGCCTGCCTGGTGCGGCTCGAGAGCCTGGCCAACGGCATCGACCACGTCGGCACCTCGTCGGAGGCCTCGCTGCCCAGCCTGATCGCCTACCGCGACGCGGCGCGGGTGGCGTGTCGGCGCATCCCGCGGCTCGATCCGGACAGCGCCGAGGCC
>JBCCOR010000190.1:0-8192 GCA_039025295.1 Acidobacteriota bacterium | reverse complement strand
GCGACGACGATCTCGATCGTGTCCTCGGCCAGCGCGGCCTCGATGGCGTCGCGGGCGCTGTCGAGCTGCCAGCCGTGCGTCCGTTGCCAGGCGGCGGGAAAGCGAAAGGTATACTCGAAATCGCTGAGCTCACCGAGCTGTTCGATGAGCGCGGCGCGGGTCGCGCGGGTCAGCGCCGTGTCGCCGTCGGCGACGACGGCGATGTCGATCGGCTCGGCCCGGGCGATCGTCGCGTTGTGCAGGCTGACGCCGACCGTGAGAACAGCCGCCCACAGGGCAGCGCTCGACAGGATCGCGCGTGCGCAGCGCTGCACGGCACAGGCTCGGATGTGGTTCATACGGTGAATGTTGGACAAGAAGAACCGAGGCGTGAAGGACCGTGACGGATCAAGAGCGGACAATTCGCGCCAAAGTGCATCAGCCCAGAGGGCACGCCAGCATCGTGTCCTCCACCGCGGCCTTCGCGCTGTCGCGGGGCTGGAGCATGGCGCGCATCAACGCGGCGTGCGGCGTGTCGGGCCTGGACCTGGTCGATCCGAACGATCGCCTGCCCGACGACGCACTGCCGCGGCTGTGGCTGGCCCTGTGGCGCGAATGGCCCGACGAGGCGCTGCCGCTGCAGATGGCCCGCGCGGCGCCGCTCTCGTGCATGGCGGGCCTGGCCGAAGGCATGCAGTTCGCGCAGGATCTCCGCCAGGCGCTCGAGCTGCTGACCCGCAATCGCATGCTGCTCGGCGATCGGCTGGCGCTGCATCTCATCGAAGACGACGGCGCGGCGCGGTTGCAGGGCGCGCATCCCACCGATCAGATCGACCAGGGCCGATCGGCCTGCATGGCGGCGGCGCTCACCGTGCGGCTGATTCGCGAGTCGCTCGGCGTCGAGGGCGCGATCGAGCGGGTGAGCTTCATCAGTCGTCCCTGGGGGCCGATCGAGGACTATGAAGCGTTCTTCGGCGTGCCGCTCGTCTTCGACCGGCCGGCCAACGAAATCGTCTTTCGCCCGGGCAGCCTGGACGCGCCCATCAGCCATGCGAATACCGAGCTCTTCGCCTACGTGGTGCAGCATTTCGCGCACGCCGTGGAGCGCATCAAGCGGGAGGGCTTTCCCGCACAGCTCGAACAGCTGCGTCGCGCGATCGCCGACAACGCGTCGGCCGGCGAGTTCAGCGGCCGCGCGGCCGCCGAGCGGGCCTTCATGAGCCTGCGCTCGGCGCAGCGGCTGGCCGCGGCGCACGGCCATTCGCTCCGCGGCCTGATCGACCACGTGCGCGCGGTGTACGCCGAGGAGCTCATGAGCGATCCGCGGATCACCGTCGATCGCGTCGCGCAGCTGGTGGGCTATTCCGATGCGCGCGCGTTCCGGCGGGCGTTCAAGCGCTGGACCGGCCAGACACCCTCGCAGTACCGCGCCTAGGCGCGGCGTGCCGCCCGCGCAGCGGGCGATTGCATCCTGAAAGCCGGGATCGCCGCGGACGATCGCAGATCGCTACGGCACGACGGTCGACCAGCCCGACGTGTCGCCCGACTCGAAGCCGTCGAACGACACCAGCGGCCGCGCGTACCAGAGATCGCGGACGCCGCGCACCTCTTCGTCGGCCGTGTAGAAGACGCTCTTCGAATCGGTTGCCATCCAGAACGCCGGCACCTCGCCGCCGTCGACCAGCGGACCGTTGACCTTGGCGGCGTGGCCGCCCGAGGCGCGAACCCAGTAGAGGTCCTTCGAATCAGCGACCTCCTGATCGGCCAGGTACACCACCCACTGGCCGTCGGGGGTGAAAGCGAAGGCGTCGTCACCCACGATGCCGAAATCGAGGATCGGACCGTTGAGCTTGACCGCGGCTGAACTACCGTCGACCGGGACGCTGAAGAGATCGAGGATGCCGTCGGTCTCGACGTCGCCGGTGAAGAGCACCCGGTCACCGGTTGGCGAGAGCTTGTAGCGGGCAACGTTGCCGTTGGGCGGCGGAGGTGGATTGAGCTTGACCGGCGTGCCGCCCGTCACGGGAATGCTGAAGAGCTCGGAAACGTTGTCGGTTTCCTGCTGCGCGCGGTAGACGACGCGCGCTCCGTCCGGCGTGAGCAGGAAATCGTCGACGTCGGCGTTGGCCGGCAGATCCGCGTTGAGCCGCGTCACCGCGCCACCCGTGATCGGCACGCTGAAGAGCTCGATCACGTTGTCGGTGATCTGCTCGCCGAGGTAGACGACGCGCGTCGAATCCGGGGTGATCTGATACTCGTCGGGCAGAACACACAGTTGACCGCCGCTCGGGAGCGGGTCGTTGAGCTTCACCGAGGGCCCGCCGGCGAGCGGGACGGCGTAGAGCTCGAGCACGCCCGACGTGTCCTCGTCGGCGAAGTAGACCGCGCGCGATCCGTCGGGTGCGATGCGTGGGCCGGCGGTGGCCGTCAGCGGCGACGACAGCGCGACGACCGGGCCGCCGAGGGTGGGCACGGCGAAGATCTCCAGGAGATTGTCGACGTTCTGATCCGCGCGGTAGACGGTCGTGGCGCCGTCCGGACGGATCGCGATCGAGTTGCTGCGCACGTCGCCGCCGAGGGGCAGCGGGGCGTTGAGCTTCACCACCGGTCCGCCCGCGATCGCGACCGCGTAGAGCTCGTCCACCTCGTCGGTGTCCTGATCCGCGACGTACACCACCCGGTCGGTCGACGGACTGAGGACGAACGCGTCGACCTCGCCGTCGGCGACGAGCGGCGGGTTGAGCTTCGTCGCGCTGCCGCCGTCGACCGGCACGGCGTAGAGCTCGTCGATGCGCCGCGTCTCCTGGGGCGCCCGATAGAGGACGTGGGTGCCGTCGGTGGAGAGCTGTGCGTCGTCGATGTCGCCGTCTGCGAGGGGCTGAGTCAGCAGGGTGGTCTGGCCGTCGGCGAGCGCGGCGGAGAACAGATCGGCGCGCGCCGCGTTCGCGATCGGACCGCTGTAGACGATCCGCTGACCGTCAGGGGTCGGGAGCGCGTCTTCGATTTCGCCGCCGCGCGCGGTGATGGCCTCGTTGAGCTTGGTCGTGCCTCGACCGCCGGAGCGATCGGCGGCGAAGAGCTCCCGGACGCCGAGGGTGTCCTGATCGGCCCGGTAGACGACCTGCGTCGCGGTGATGACGGGCGCGCCCAGCACGCTCCCGCCCGTCGGTAGGGGACCGCTGACCTTCGTCGCGGGCAGGGAGCCGTCCGCCGGGCCGATGTAGAAGTCGCTGTCGTCGGCGACGTCCTGAGACGCCCGGTACCAGACCGACGCCGCGTCGAAGACGCCGTAGTCGAAGACCCGCGACGACCCGGCCAAGGTGCCGTTGAGCTTGACGTTGCCGCCGCCCGCGGCCAGCGAGGCGAAGAGCTCGATGCGGCCGTCTTCGACCTGATCGGCAAGGTAGACGACGCGCTCACCGTCAAGGGTGAACCGCGGCGCAGTGGAGCGGACGTCTCCCTGGTCGACCAGCGGCCCGCTGATCTTGACCACCGTGCCGCCGTCGATCGGCACGGCATAGAGCTCGAAGACGTCGTCGGTGTCGCGGTCGGCGACGAAGGCCACGCGCTGGGTCGAAATCGCCCACGCGCGCGTCGCCAGGTTGCCGCCCGAAACATAGGCGTCCGTCAGCTTGCGGACCGTGCCGCCGTCGATCGGCACGGAATAGAGATCGTTGACGCCGTCGGTGTCCTGATCGGCCTCGTAGACCACGAGGCTCGCGTTCGGGTCGACGCGGAAGGCGATCGACACGTCGCCGCCCTGGATCAGCGCTCCGGAGATCTTCGTGGTCGCGCCGCCGGCGATCGGCACGGCATAGAGCTCGAAGACGCCGGCTGTGTCCTGATCCGCGCGGTAGACGACGCGGGTGCCATCCGGGCTGATGATGAAAAATTCACTGACCTCGTCGCCGGCGAGCTTGCCGTTGAGCACCACGGCGGGCGCGCTGCCGTCGGCCGGCGCGGAATAGATCTCTTCGAGCCCGCCCTGCGCGGTGCGGTAGACGACCCGCGTGCCGTCGGGGCTCACCTGGTAGTCGTCCTCGACGTCGCCGCTGGCGAGCGCATTGTTGAGCTTGACGGCCGGGCCGCCGGTGATCGGCACGGAATAGAGCTCGTCGACGTTGTCGGTATCCTGATCGGCGCGGTAGATCACCCGCGTGCCGGCGAGTGTGAAGTCGCGCACTCGGCGGCCGTCCGGCAGCGCCGGATTGAGCCGCACGACCGGGCCGCCGAGCACAGGGACGCTGTAGAGCTCGTTGCGCGCGCTCAGCACCTCGCCGATCGTGACCGCGTGCGCGCCGTCGGCCGAGATGGCCAGCGCATCGAGCACGAGGTTGCCGACGCCCTCGATGAGGGTCGTGCTGGCGCCGCCGCCGGTGGATACGGAGAAGAGCCCCTCGACGTCGGCGATCGTCGGATCGGCCATGTAGACGGCCCGCGTGCCGTCGGGGCTGACGGCGTAGTCGTTGACGCTGCCCACGATGGCCTGCAGATCGCTCATCTTGAGGCGCGCGGGTGTCGCGCCGGCGGCGCCGGCCCAGAGCGCCGCGGACGCGCAGAGAACGAGTGCGATCGGCAGCCACGCGGCGATCGGGCGGGAACGAAGGCGTCGGAGCGTCGGCATCGGGAGGTACCTCTCAGCGGTTGGCGGTGTGCGAAGAAGAGATCGACATGCGGGGGTGTCGATCTCTCTTGCGCAAACCGGCGACCGAACCGGACATCGATCTCGCCCGGGTGGGTGAGCGCTACGGCACGGCGGTCGACCACCCTGACGTGTCGCCGCTCTCGAAGCCGTCGAACGACACCAGCGGCTGGGCATACCAGAGATCAGGGACGCCCAGCATCTCTTCGTCGGCCGCGTAGAAGACGCTCTTCGAATCGGCTGCCATCCAAAATGTGCGCACGTCGCCGCCGTCGACCAGCGGCCCGTTGACCTTGGTGCTGATGCCGCCGGTGGCGCGGACCCAGTAGAGCTCGTTCGATCCGTCGGTGTCCTGATCCGTCCGATAGACCACCCACTGGCCGTCGGGCGTGAACGCGAAGTCGTCGCTGCCTAAGATTCCGGAGCCGGCGAGCGAGCCGTTCAGCTTGACCGCAGCGGCGCCGCCGTCGACCGGGGCGCTGAAGAGATCGCGGATGCCGTTGGTCTCGATGTCGCCGTTGAAGGCAACCCGATCGCCCGTCGGCGAGACGTCGAAGCGCAGCACGTCGCCGCCGGGCGGCAAAGGCGGGCTGAGCTTGACCGGCGTGCCGCCGGTCACGGGAACGCTGTAGAGCTCGAAAACGTTGTCGGTTTCCTGCTCGGCGCGGTAGATGACGCGGGTTCCGTCCAGCGTGAGAAGGAATTCGCCGACGTCGGCGTTGCCCGGCAGATCGGCGTTGAGCCGCGTTGCCACGCCGCCCGTGATCGGCACGCTGAAGAGCTCGATCACGTTGTCGGTGATCTGCTCGCCGAGATAGACGACGCGCGTCGAATCCGGGGTGATCTGGTACTCGTCGGATCCGGTTCGGAGTCGACCGCCGCTCGGCAGCGGATCGTTGAGCTTCACCGAGGGGCCGCCGGCGAGCGGGGCGGCGTAGAGCTCGCGCACGCCGGATGTGTCCTCGTCGGCGAAGTAGACCACCCGCGATCCGTCGGGTGCGATGCGCTGTCCAACGGCGCTCGTCAGCGGCGACGACAGCGCGACGATCGGGCCGCCGAGGGTGGGTACGGCGAAGATCTCCGAGAGGCCGTCGACGTTCTGGTCCGCGCGGTAGACGGTCGTGCCGCCGTCCGGGCTGATCGTGAGCCCGCTGCTGGTCACGTCGCCGTCGAGGGGCAGCGGGGCGTTGAGCTTCACCACCGGTCCGCCCGCGATCGCGGCCGCGTAGAGCTCGTTCTCGTCGGCGGTGTCCTGGTCCGCGACGTACGCCACGCGATCGGTCGACGGGCTGACGACGAACGCGCGGACCTCGCCATCGGCGACGAGCGACGGGTTGAGCTTCGTCGCGCTGCCGCCGGCGACCGGCACCGCGTAGAGCTCGGTGATGTCCCGCGTGTCCTGCGCCGCCAGGAAGAGGACGCGGGTGCCGTCGTTGGAAAGCTGCAGATCGCCGGTTTCGTCGTCCGCGAGGGGCGTATTCAGACGGGTGATCTGGCCGGTGTCCAGCGCGGCGGAGAACAGCTCGACGCGCTCCGGGTTCTCGATCGGACCCTTGTAGACGACCCGCTGACCGTCGGGGGTCGGGAGCGCATCCTCGATGCGGCCGCCGCGCGCGGTGATGGTGTCGTTGAGCTTGATCGCGGCGCGACCGCCGGATCGATCGGCGGCGAAGAGCTCCGCGACGCCGAGGGTGTCCTGATCGGCCCGGTAGACGATCTGCGTCGCGGTGATGATGGGGGCTTCCTGCACGTTTCCGCCCGGCGCCAGGGAGCCGTTGACCTTGGTCGCGGGCACGGACCCGTCCGCCGGGACGATGTAGAGATCCCTGTCGTTTTCGACGTCCTGGGCCGCTTGATACCACACCGACGCGGCGTCGAAGACGCCGTAGGTGGAGGAGACCCGGGACGATCCGGCCAAGGTGCCGTTGAGCTTGACGTTGCCGCCGCCGGTGGCCAGCGAGGCGAAGAGCTCTTCGCGGTCGTCCTCGATCTGATCGGCGATGTACAGAACGCGCGCGCCGTCGCCGGTGAACGTCGGCGGATCGAAGATGTCGACGTCTCCCTCATCGACCATCGGCCCGCTGATCTTGACCACCGTGCCGCCGCCGATCGGCGCTGAGTAGAGCTCGACGACGTCGTCGGTGTCGCGGTCGGCGGCGAAGGCCACGCGCTGCGTCGAAATCGCCCACGCGCGCGTCGCCAGGTTGCCGCCCGCCACATAGGCGTCCGTCAGCTTGTTGACCGTGCCGCCGGCGAGCGGTACGGAATAGAGATCGTTGACGCCATGGGTGTCCTGATCCGCCTCGTAGACCACGAGGCTGGAATTCGGGTCGACGCGAAACGCGGTCGACACGTCACCGTCTTGGACCAGCGCGCCCGAGATCTTCGTGGCCGCGCCGCCGTTGATCGGCACGGAGTAGAGCTCGAAGACGTTGCTCGTGTCCTGGTCCGTGCGGTAAACGACGCGGGTGCCGTCCGGGCTGATGACGAAGGGTGCGCGAACCCCGTCGCCGGCAAGCTTGCCGTTGAGCACCACGGCGGGCGCGCTGCCGTCGGTCGGCGCGGACAAGATCTGTTCGACGCCGGCCGTGCCCTGGGCGGCGCGGTAGACGACCCGCGTGCCGTCGGGGCTCACCTGGTAGTCGTCCTCGACGTCGCCGCTGATGAGCGCGCCGCTGAGCTTGACGACCGGGCCGCCGGTGATCGGCACGGCATAGAGCTCCTCGACGTTGTCGGTGTCCTGATCGGCGCGGTAGACGACCCGCGCGCCGGCGAGCGCGAAGTCGCGCACCGCGCGGCCGTCCGGCAGCGCCGGATTGAGCCGCACGATCGGGCCGCCGAGCAGGGGGACGCTGTAGAGCTCGTCGCGGTCGCTCAGGACCTCGCCGATCACGATCGCGTGCGCGCCGTCGGCCGAGATGGCCAGGGATTCTCGATCGAGACTGCCGTTGCTTTCGATGAGGGGCGTGCCGGTGCCGCCGCTGGTGGATACGGAGAAGAGACCCTCGAGGCCGGCGATCTCGGGATCGGCGATGTAGACGGCCCGCGCGCCGTCCGGGGTGACGGCGTAGCCGCTGACGCTGCCCACGATGGCCTGCAGATCGCTCATCTTGAGGCGCGCGGGTGTCGCGTCGGCGGCGACGGCCCAGAGCGCGGCGCACGCGCAGAGGAAAAGTGCGATCGGCCGCCGCGCGGCGAGCGGGCGAGAACGAAGGGGACGGAACGTCGGCATCACAGGTACCTCGGCGGGTCATGGTTCGAGAAAGCGGTCGACAGGTCGGGTGTCGATTCCTCTTGCGCAAACCGGCGGCCGATGCAGACATCGATTTCGCGCGGCGGCGGGCGCTGCGTCGCGCGGGTCGGTCCGAGCGCGTCGTCCTGCGCGATAGTCTGGTCGGGCGATGGGCGATCAAGGAAAGGAGACCGAATACGAGGCCCGCCTCTTTCAGCTGCTCGCGCAGGCGGCGACGTGGCCGGTCGATGCGCGCCGCGAGCGGGCGGAGGCGCTGTGCGGCGACGGGCCGGTGTCGGCCGAGGAACTGCTCGACGCCCTGGCGCGCAGCGAACGCCT
>JBCCOR010000189.1:0-8213 GCA_039025295.1 Acidobacteriota bacterium | reverse complement strand
CGACCGCCTACCCGGTCGCGGACCCGGCGGACGGCCGCGCGCCTGCGCCGCGCGATCTCTTCCACGCACCGACCGACGGCCGCGCGCCGATCGCCCGCGTTCGGACGATGCCCCGTGACGCGCGTCCCCAGCCGGCGCCGTCCTTCGACGCGCCGGCATCGCGCGATGCGCGCACACCAACGGATGGCGCGCCGCTCGACGAGCCGATCACGATCCCGCATCCCGACGAAACTGCAGCGCGCGGGGCCGAGCCGGTCGCCGCGCCCCGACCCGCGCCGCAGTCCACGCCCACCTCGCGTCGACGAACATCATCCCTGCGCGAGACGGCGCCGCGTGAAACGGCACGCCCCGCGCAGCGCGTGCTTGACTTCGACGCCGCCCGCTCGCGCCGCAGCAGCGCCGTCGACGCGCCGGTCGAGACCGCGGAAACCGAGCGCTTCAACGCCGACGGCGAGGCCCTGCCACCGCTCGAGCTGCTGCGCTGCGATGCGCCGCGCGACGCCCACGATCTCGCCCAGCTCGAGCAGCTCGGCACCGTGCTCAAACAGGCGCTCGAAGACTTCGGCGTCGCGGGCGAGCTGGCCGGCATCCAGCCCGGGCCGGTGATCACGGTTTACGAGTTCCAGCCCGCGCCCGGCGTCAAGGTCAGCAAGATCGTCAACCTGCAGGACGATCTCGCCCTCGCGCTCAAGGCCGACTCCGTGCGCGTCGACCGCATTCCCGGCCGTTCGACCCTCGGCATCGAGGTGCCGAACGTCGAGCGTTCGGTGATCCGGCTGGGCGGCCTGATCGCCGACGACGACTTCCAAGAGGGCACGTTCACGCTGCCGATGGCGCTCGGCGTCGACATCTACGGCAAGCCGGTCTACGCCGATCTCGCCAAGATGCCGCATCTGCTCGTCGCCGGTGCGACCGGCGCGGGCAAGAGCGTCGGTCTGCAGAGCATGATCACGTCGATCCTCTACCAGTCGACGCGCCACGACGTGAAGTTCATCTTCATCGATCCGAAGCGGGTCGAGCTCGGCGTCTACGCCGACATTCCGCATCTCAAGACCGAGGTCGTGGTCGATCCGAAGAAGGCGGCCAACGCGCTGCGCTGGGCGGTCGGTGAGATGGAGCGGCGCTATCGCCTGCTGGCTTCGGCGCACGTGCGCTCGATCGCCTACTTCAACCGCCTGGTCGCCGATCCGTCGGAGCACGAGCGGCTGGCCCTGCGCGACGGCGGAGACGACGAGTTCGGCGTCGACGATCTGCAGCCGCTGCCTTATACCGTGATCATCATCGACGAGCTCGCCGATCTGATGATGGTCGCCGCGTCGGACGTCGAGACCAGCATCGCCCGCCTGGCGCAAATGGCGCGCGCGGTCGGCATCCATCTGATCGTCGCCACCCAGCGCCCGTCGGTCGACGTGCTGACCGGCACGATCAAGGCGAACGTCCCCTGCCGCATCGCCTACGCCACGGCGACCCGGCACGATTCGCGCACCATCCTCGACCAGGTCGGCGCCGAGAAGCTGCTCGGCCGCGGCGACGCGCTCTTCATGCCGCCCGGCACGTCGCGCATCCGCCGCCTGCACGGCGCCTACATCACCGAGGAAGAGACCGCCGGCCTGATCCGCTGGCTGAAGCGTCACGGCAAGCCCGATCTCGATCTCAAGGTGCTCGAGGATCCTGAGGAAGCGCGCGAGGGGGCGACCACCGACGCCGGCGAGCGCGACGATCCGCTCTACGACGATGCCTGCCGCCTGGCCGTGCGCGAGCGGATGGGCTCGGCCAGCTTCCTGCAGCGGCGCATGCGGATCGGCTTCTCGCGCGCCTCGCGGCTGATCGACATGATGGAGCTCGACGGCATTCTCGGCCCGTCGCAGGGCTCCAAGCCGCGCGAGGTGCTGGTGCCGCCGGGCTACTTCGACGAGCTCGACGGCGCCCGCAACGACACCGATCCGGATCGCGAGCTCTGACGCCTGAGCGCGGCGATGGCGACCTGGCCTGCGCGGCCATACACGCGTGGCGGCCCGGCCCGTGCAGCCATACAATAGCCGCCATGGAGCACGCCGCCCTCGCCCACCGCGCCGATCTGCGCATCGTTTTCTTCGGCACGCCTGCGTTCGCCGTCCCGACCCTCGAAGGTCTGGTCGCCGCTGGCTATCGGCCGCTGCGCGTCATCAGCCAGCCGAGCCGGCCCGCGGGCCGCGGACGCCGGCAGGCCGATCCACCGGTCGTCGACTGCGCGCGCGCGCACGACCTCGACGTCGTGCAGGCCGCGTCGGTCAAGGACGAAGCGTTCCTCGACGCTCTGCGCGCGCTTGCGCCCGACGTCGCAGTGGTGGTCGCCTTCGGTCAGATCTTCCGCCGTCCGCTGCTGGCGCTGCCGCGCTTCGGCTGCATCAATCTCCACGCTTCGCTGCTGCCCCACCACCGCGGCGCGGCGCCGATCCAGGCCGCGATCGCCGCGGGCGACGACGTCACCGGGGTCACCACCATGCAGATGGGCCCCGGCCTCGACGACGGCCCGATGCTGCGCATCGCCGAGACGCCGATCGGAGCAGACGAAACCCATCCGCAGCTCGCCGCCCGCCTCGCCGACATCGGCGCGACGCTGATGGTCGAGACCCTCGACGAACTGCGCGCCGGACGCCTGGATCCGATCGAGCAGGATCACGACCGGGCGACGCACGCGCCGCGGCTGCGCAAGGAAGACGGCCGCGCCGACTGGACCCGATCGGCGTCTGCGCTCGACGCACAGCGACGCGGCTACGAACCGTGGCCGGGCCTGACCGCCACCCTCGACGCGCGTCCGCTCAAGCTGCGCGAGACCTGCGTCGTCGGCCCGGCCGCGCTGCGCGCCGCCGATCTCGACGCCGCGGCGCGGGACGCGCAGCCGGGCACGCTCCTCGGCCTGGTGACGATCGACGGCGATCGCAGCAGCGGCGCCAGCACGCCGCTGATCGCTGTTGCCTGCGGACCCGACGCGCCCGACGGCGCGGCGACCGCGCTCGGTCTGCGCGTCGTCCAGCGTCCCGGACGCCGCCTGCTCGACGCGCGCGATTTGTGGAACGGCGAACGCCTCGCTGCCGGCCAGCGCTTCGCGCGCGCCGGAGACGCATGAGCCGGCGACGCTCGCGCCGCGGTCGTCCGCCAGCGCTGCCCGAACGGCGCCGCGGCGCCAAGGCGCAAACCGGCCGGCAATCCGTGCCGCTCGCGGGGAACCTGCGGCGCGACGACGTGCGCAGCGCCGCGTCGTGGGTGGTCGAACACACCCTCGAAAGCCACGCCCCGGCCACCCGCTATCTCGACAGCGCTCTGGCCCGCTGCGACGTGCGCGATCACGCCCTGCTGCGCGAGCTCGCCCTCGGCACGCTGCGCTGGCTGCGGCGCATCGACCACGTCATCCACCGCGCCAGCGACCGCCCGATGCAGCGCATCGACCTCGCCCTGCGCGCGCCGCTGCGGGTGGCGGTCTACCAGCTGCTGTGGCTCGATCGCGTGCCCAGCCACGCGGTCGTCCACGAGGCGGTGGAACAGGTGCGCCATCGCGCGCGGCGCAACGCGGGCGCGATCGGCTTCGCCAACGCCGTCCTGCGGCGGATCGCCCGGAGTCCGCAGCGCGACGCCTGGCCGGTGACCCACGACGATCCGGTGGTCCGGCTGGCGATCGAGCACAGCCATCCCGATCTGCTCGTACGGCGCTGGTGGGATCGCCTGGGCGCCGACGAGACGCGCCGACTGCTGATCGCCAACAATCGGCCCAAACCGATGCATCTGCTCGCCTTCCGCGACCGCGGCGGACGCGAGCGGCTGGCCGAGCGACTGATCGATCGCGACATCGAGGTCGAACCGTCGATGATCGCGCCGCTCGGCCTGATCGTGCGCGGCGGTCATCCGCTGGCGGATCCGGCCTTCGACGACGGCGCATTCTACGTCCAGGACGAAGGCAGCCAGGCCGCGGCGCTGCTGCCGCCGCCGCGGCCCGGCGAACGCATTCTCGACGCCGCTGCGGCGCCCGGCGGCAAGAGCTTCGCGATGCTCGCCCACACGCCCGACGCGCGCATCGTCGCGGCCGACGTCGGCATCGGGCGCCTGGCGACACTGTGGCGCAACGGCCAGCGGCTGCGCCGTCGGTTGACAACCCTCGCCGCCGACGGCCTGCGGCCGCCGTTCCGCGCGGCGTTCGACCGCGTGGTGGTCGACCTGCCCTGCACCGGCACCGGCACGCTGCGCAAGCATCCCGAGCTCAAATGGCGCATCTCGACCGACGAGATTCAGCGTCTCGGCGCCCAGGCGCGGACGCTGCTCGGCGGGCTCGCGCCGGCGGTCGCCCCAGGTGGCCTGCTGATCGCGATCACCTGCTCACTCGAGCCCGAAGAGAACGAAGACGCCGTCGACGCCCTGCGCGCCGACCATCCGCGCTGGTTGCCCGTCGACCTCGCGGCGGCCGGGCTGCCCCACCCGCTCGGGCAGTGGATCACCGGCCCGGGCCGCTGGCAGCTGCCGACCGCGGACGACCACGACGGCTTCACCGTGCACGTGCTCCGACGCGCCCGCTGATGCCCGTCGCAACGCGGTTGCGCGGCCTCGGCCGATCGGGAATCACCCCAGCCGCCGCGCACTTTTGCATTGACACACATCGATGAGATCCCGTATCTTTGCTCACCCTTACGACGTCAGCGATTTCAAGAGCCTCCCAGGCGATCGCCTCGTCTTGATTCTCATGTGACGATTAATGTGATGGCCGGCGCGAGCCGCCGCGCCTTCCTCGGATCCGGCAGACACCTTTACCTTCGGCGAACGCGTATTGCCACGTCGTCCGGCCGGACCCTTCCGACCAACCGACCCGTTTTCAGCAGTAGACAAGGAGTAGTGATGGCAGGCAAAGCCGACATCGTGGAGCAGGTTGCACGGCAACAGGACGATCTCACCAAGAAGCAAGTTGCTGAAATCTTCGACGCCATCTTCGACAGCATCAGCGTTTCCTTGGCCAACAACGAACGTGTTCAGATCCCGGGCTTTGGCAGCTTCTCGGTGTCGCATCGCGAAGCGCGCGAAGGTCGCAACCCGTCGACCGGCGCGGCCATCCAGATCGCCGCTAGCACGTCTGCCCGCTTCAAGCAGGGCAAGGACCTCAAGGAGCGCCTGAACGCCTGACGCGGCCGACCCGCCGCGACGCGACGCTGCTTTTTTGATCCCATCGCACCGCATCTCGCTTCGGCCCCGCGCTCGACGCTCGACGTCACGCGGGGCCGACGTGTATTCAGGCGTCCGGCGGCTGCGATCGACCGCCGGAGGACTCGCGCACGGCCCGGTACCAGCGCGCCAGGCGATGCGGCGACGCACCGAGTGCGAAGAGCAGCCAGATGGTCCAGTTGATCGCCGCCGTGCGCAGCGGGCCGCGCGTGATGAAGCGCCGCCCCGAGGTCACCACGGCGTCGGGCAGCAGCGCCAGCCGACCACGATGCCGCAGCGCGTTGATCAGCGCCAGGTCTTCGAGAATCGGCCAGTCCTCGAAGCCGCCGACCGCACGGTAGCTGTCGGCGCGCGCGAACTGCGCCTGATCGCCGAGCGGCCGGCCGGTCAGCCGGGTGCGCAGGTTGATCCAGCGCGCGCCCCACATCAGCGACGGCCGCGCCGCGATCGACGCGGCGTCGAAGGTGAGCGCGAACGCCCCGCCAACCACCGCCGGATCGGCCAGCGCCCGCCGGATCACCAGCGGCGCATCGGCCGGCAGGCGGGTATCGGCATGCAGAAACACCAGCACATCGGCGCCGTCGACAAGCGCACGGCGCGCGCCGCGCGCGAGCTGCGGGCCGCGTCCGGGCGAACCCGACAGCCAGGCGACCCGCGCCGCAGCGTCGGCGTCGCGCACCGCGTCGTGCACCGCGCTCTGCGAGGCGTCGCGGCTGCCGCCATCGCTGACGACAATCCGATCGACGCCGTCGAGCGCCAGCAGACGCGGCAGCTCACGCCGCAGGGCCTGCGCTTCCTCGAAGACCGGAACGATGACGGCAAGGCGCATCACGGTGCTAGCATAGCGCTCGCCCACCGCCGATTCGGCGTCCTTGCACCTTGCGCCGATCGCCCCCTTCGACCGCCTCCACCATTCCGACGCGCCGCCGCCATCCATCGATCATGACCGTGCCCAGCAGCTCCGATCCACCGTCGCCCGACCCTGCGTTTAGCCATCTCGACGCGTCGGGTCGCGCGCGCATGGTCGACGTATCGCGCAAAGCGGTCACGCGCCGCGAAGCGGCTGCGGCCTGCCGCGTGCGCCTGGCCGACAACGTCGTGAAGCGGCTCGATCGCATGCCCAAGGGCGACGCCGTGACCGTGGCCCGCATCGCCGGCGTCCAGGCCGCCAAGCGCGTCGACGCGCTGGTGCCGCTCGCTCACACGCTGCCGCTCGACCTCATCGACATCGACATCGAACCCGCGATCGGCGGGGTCGAGATCCGCAGCCGCGTGGTCGCGACCGCCCGCACCGGCGCCGAGATCGAAGCGCTCACCGCCTGCGCCGCCGCCGCGCTCGCGCTCTACGACATGGTCAAAGCCGTGGCGCGCGACGCCGAGATCACCGATCTCCGCCTGCTCAGCAAGTCCGGCGGCCAGCGCGGCGACTACCGGCGCGACGACGAATCCTCCGCCTGATGTCGGCCGTCCATCCTTCCCCGATCCTGACCGGCTGCGACCGGCTGCTGCGCGCCCCCAAGCGCGTCGCCGACCGCACGACCGCGCTGCTCGCCCACGGCGCCGCCGTTACTGCGGACGGTCGGCCGATCCATCTCGCGCTGCAGCAGGCCGGCGCCGCGCCTCACGTGCTCTTCGCGCCCGAGCACGGCTACTACGGCGTCGAGCAGGACATGATCCCCGGCCGCGAACAGCGCGATCCCTGGACCGACATCCCGATCCGCTCACTCTACGGCGAGGACGAAGGATCGCTGCATCCCGATCCGTCGGCGTTCGACGACATCGATCTGCTGCTGATCGATCTCCAGGACGTCGGCAGCCGCTACTACACGTACGTCGCGACCGCGGTGTGGGCGACCGAGGTTGCGCTCGCCGCAGGCGTCGAGGTGTGGGTGCTCGACCGGCCGAATCCGCTCGGCGGCGAGCACATCGAGGGCAACCGGCTGCCGACCGCGTTCAACTCGTTCGTCGGCGCCTTTCCGATTCCGGTGCGCCATGGCCTGACGATCGGCGAGCTGTTCCGCTTCGAGGCCGCGCGCCGCGGCTGGGACCGCGCCGGGCTCACCGTCTGGGCGATGGCGGGCTGGCGGCGGGCGATGACCTGGAGCGATCTCGAGCGGCCGTGGATCGCGCCGTCGCCGAATATGCCGACCTATGCCACCGCCGTGCTCTACCCCGGCGGCTGCCTGCTCGAGGCCACGACCGCGTCGGAAGGCCGCGGCACGACCCGCCCGTTCCAGCTGATCGGCGCGCCGTGGATCGACGATCCGCCCGCGCTCGCGGCCGACGTCCGCCGCGCGCTCGACCGCAGCGGCGGGGAGGACGTGGTCGCGCTGCCGACCTATTTCCGGCCGCAGTTCCAGAAGCACGCCGGCCTGCGCTGCGGCGGCGTCGAGCTGGTCGCGCCGCCGCGCGTCGCGCGCGCCGCCGGCCTGGCCGCCTATCGCTTCGGCGTCCATCTGCTGGCCTGCCTGCGCGACGCGTCGCAGCGCGCGGCCGCCGTCGACGGCAGCGGCGATGTCGACTGGGGCTGGCGCCGCGAGCCGTATGAATTCGTCACCGATCGCCCCGCGATCGATCTGCTGACCGGCGATCCGCGCGTGCGCGCGCAGCTCGACGCGGGCGTCGCCGGCAACGACATCGTCGCCGCGGTCGAAGACGACTGGCGCCGCGACGAGCGCGCCTTCCGCGACGCGCGCGAACCGCATCTGCTCTACCCTTCCACCCGCCACGAGATCCGCTGAGGCTCTCGCGCGCCGCGGCGCGTCCACCGATCCGACTATGCCGTCGTCTTCCCCACGCCCCGCGCGGCCGCGCACCGCGCCGCATCTGCTGCGCGCCATCGCCGACGTCGACGCCTACGCGGCGCTCTTCGACGCCGCGCGCGCGTGCGGTACGCGCATCGGCTGGCTGTGCTGGCACCTGGTGCTACTGCTAACGGAGATCCGTTTCCTGATTACTTTACGAGTGTATCGGGTTGTTCAAGCAGTAGTGTGACCGTAAGTCCACCACCTCATTGATGACAATTGGTG
>JBCCOR010000188.1:0-8218 GCA_039025295.1 Acidobacteriota bacterium | reverse complement strand
GGTGTTGCAGGCGTACTGCTCGAAGAGCTTTTCGCCCGACGCGATCGGCGAAATCGCCTCGAGGCCGCCAGAGAGCCAGTTCTGGTATTCGTCCTGCTCCATGACGATGACCGAGCCGATCATCTTGGAGTGCTCGGCGCCGCAGTATTCGGCGCAGAAGAGATGGTAGGTACCCGTCTTGGTCGCCTCGAACCATACCGTGGTGTAGCGACCGGGCAGCACGTCGCGCTTGATGCGGAACGCCGGGATGTAGAAGCTATGAATCGTGTCTTCCGACGTCATCGTCAGCTTGATCGGCGTGTCGACCGGCACGTGCAGATGGTTGATCTCGCGCTGGCCTTCCGGATGCTGCGCTTTCCACATCCACTGCTTGCCGGTCACGAAGTATTCACGCGCGTCGGTCGGCGGCGTGGTCGTGTCGAAATAGACCTTGGCGCCCCAGGCGAAGAGCACCATGGTCACCACCAGCGGGATGAACGACCAGGCGATCTCGAGGGTGAGCGAACCGTGAATCGGCGCGCCGACCTCGTCTTTGTGTTTGCGCTTGTACCGGACCATCAGGAAGATCGCCGCGGCAGCGATCAGCAGCGAGAAGAAAGCGCTGACCGCGAGCGAGAAGAAGTACAGGGCGTCGACTTGGCCGGAAAACGTCGATGCACTCTCCGGGAAGAGCGGGAAGTCGAATAGGTTCATGCTAGGCCGCTCCTAGGTTCGGCGTTTGCGCGCTACGAGAGCGCTCGTATCGCATCATGATCCAGAGAAAGGTCAGCAGCACGGCCACGAATACGACGCCGGCAAGACGCACGATGCGCATGGTTACCGCGGTGTATTTCGCCAGCTGCGGATCGTATTGAAAGCAGTACAGCATGATCTGGTCGATGACCGAGCCGATGCCACTGTTGGACGCTTCGACCAGGGCCAGACGCAGATCTTTCGGCGCGTACTCGATGCCGTAGAAATACTGCGAGAGCACGCCGTCGGGGGTGACGACGATCACGCCGCTCGGATGGGCGTATTCGTCGGTCTTGGGATCGTAGGCATAGTTGAAGCCGGCGACGCCCGCAATGCGCTCGATCACCGGCTCGGTGGCGGTAAGAAAATGCCAGTTCGGCTCGGTTTCCGGCCGCTGATAGCGCTGCAGCGCGAGCGCTTCAGCCTCTTCGGCCATCGCCGGCGTCTCGCCGGGATCGATCGAAATGGCGACGACGTCGAACTGCTTGCCGACGTCGAAGCTCAGCACCGACAGGGCCTTCGACAGACCGTGCATAACCAGGCCGCAGAGCATCGGGCACTCGTAGTACACGAAGGCCAGAATCACCGGGCGACCGCTTTCGAAGAAGCTGCCCAGGCGAACCGCCTGGCCGGACTCGTCGATCAGCAGCGCATCGAGCGGCAGCTGCGCACCGAGGTTCTGGTCGAAACTGGTGTTCTGCAGCGGCCCCGGCATGTCTTGGGCCGGAATCTTCTCGCCCCAGGCCGGCGTGCACAGGACGAGCAGCCCGATGAGCGCGACGATCGTCGCCGTTGCGCGGATGCGCGACGCTGGACGTGCGGTGCGGTGGAGTGGGTTCATCACGTGCGTGGTCCTCGGATAGATGGCAGCGAACGGTGTCGATCGGCGAGCGAGCAGCGCTGCGCGCGCCTTCGCGGGTGCGGACAGGTGCGGATGCGCGGTGTTTCTGCGATGTAATTCGCAGACCGTTGCGCTTCAGATCCGCGCTGTGCCGCAGCGCGTCTCGATCGAATTCGAACCCTGCCGTCCTCCTCAGCGACCCGCGGTCGCGTCGTCGTTGGCAGTGGCGGTGCCCTCGGCGGCGGCCGGCGCTGGCGCGGCGTCTGCCGCTGCAGCGTCGGCCGGCGCAACATCGGCCGCATCCGCGACCGCGGCCCCCATCTCGACCGATTTGCGGGCGAGCAGCAGATCGAGGGCGTCGTCGATCGGAATGTGCACGGTGCCCGCGTTCTGATCGACCCAGCCGTAGCTGGTCATGTGCTGATGCAGCTCTTCGCGCATCGCCTCGAGCTCCCCTTCCGGATCGGCCTGCAGCAGCGGGCCGGCAGGCGCGCGCACCTCGTTGGCCTCCGACACCGGCGACACGGTGGGCTCGGTCGCCGGCGATACCTCGAGCAGCGCGACCAGCAGGATGTACATCAGCACGCCCGACACAGCCATCGTGACCAAGACGGCGATCATGGTCTGCCAGATCGGTCGGGTCACCACCTCGTCGTCGAACTGCTCACCGAAGCGACCATCGTAGTCGACCGGCGCCGGCTTGAGCTCGATCTCACCGACACCGAGGGCAGGGGGCGTGTCGGCGGCGACGGGCTCGTCGCCGGCCGTGACTTTCTCGTCAGGCATGGGCGTACACCTCTTTGAAATCCGGCTCGTTGATCGGCACGATCGGCTTCTTCTTGAGCTGACCGAAGAGCAGGCTGACCCACAGGCCGCCGATCGCCACCGGCAGGCCCAGATCGAGCAGCGGCGCGAACGCGACGTGGTCGTGGCTGTAGTTCGGCGCGGTCTGCCAGTAGAGATCGAGCCAGCGCATCAGCAGCACCCAGAACGCGACGACCATCAGCAGGCGCGGCACCTTCTTGAGGTCCTGCGAGAGCAGCAGCGCGAACGGCAGGAAGAAATGACCGACCACCAGCAGCACCGAGATCAGCTTCCAGCCGTGCTCGTTGCGGTGGATGTACCAGAGGATCTCCTCCGGCAGGTTGCCCGACCAGATGATCAGGTACTGCGACAGCGTGAAGTAGGCCCAGACCATGACGAAGGCGAGCATGAATTTGCCGTAGTCGTGGAACTGCTTCTTGGTGATCAATCCCTCGAGCGGCTTGCGGTTCATCAGGAAGATCATCATGGGGATCATGAAGGCGAACGCGGAGAGCGCCTGACCGGCCGCCCAGGCCGCCCCGAAGAGGCTCGAGAACCAGTGCGGGTCCTGCGACATGATGAAGTCGACCGAGGCGAGGGTGCCGAGCAGAATGAACAGGATCATGCCCAGCGCCGACAGGCGCTTCATCGCGATGTACGGGGCTTCGTCGCCGGTCTCGTCGTGGCGGTGCGACAAGCGCGAAAGCATGAAGCCGAACGCGCTCAGGAAGGCCAGGTAAATGAACACCCGCAGCAGGAAGAAGTTGGTGTTCAGGTACGGCGTCTTGTGGCGGATCAGCGAGTCGTTGGCGACGATCTCGGGATTCGCCCAGGGATAGAGCGCGTCGATGCCGCCGAAGTAGAGGAACGGCAGCAGCAGCAGGAAGAACACCGGAATGGTGCGGCCCGCGGCCTCGAAGACGCGACGCATCAGCGCGCCCCATACGCCGCCCGACAGATGGTTGATCATGCCCAGGGCGAGCAGGCCGGCGGCCACGCCCAGCCAGAGCAGATTGGCCACCAGGTAGGTGCGCGAAAAGGTCACAAACGCCTGGTCGGCCGGCTGGAGGAAGTAGCCGACCGCCGCGGCGGCGGCGCCGCCGACGCCGACCATGAGGGCAAGTCGCTGTTTCTTGGCGAGGTCGTCCTGCGGCTGCAGGATGGCGTCCTCGAGCGCGAGGGTACGTTCGGACATCGTCTCGTTCTCTCCTGCCCTAGCGCGAAGGCGGACTCAGTTCACCGGTGCCGACGTCGGTGTCGGCCATGGCTTGGTAGAACGCCTGCTGCGTGGCAACGGGCAGATTCTCCAGCGTGCTGGTCTGGCTCAGCTGGAGGACGCGGATGTAGGCCGCGATCGCCCACCGGTCGGGGACCGGCACCTGCGACGCATAGCTCGACATCACGCCGTAGCCGTTGGTGATGTTGTCGTAGAAGTAGCCGATCGGCATCTCGAGCAGACGCGGCTGATGGAAGGTTTCGGGCTGCTTGAAGCCGCGGCGCACAATCATGCCGTAGCCGCTGCCGACGCTGTCGTGACACGGGCTACAGAAGATCTCGTAGCGCTCCTGACCGCGCAGCAGCAGCTCGCGGTTGAGTTCGATCGAGGCTGGCAGCGTCGGGGTGAAGTTCCCGGCGTCGTCCTTGCCCTGGTAGAGATGGACGTCGGCGCGCAGGAAGCCGCGGGCGACCGTGCCGTCCGGCAGCATGCGCGACGACATGCCGTTTTCGAAGAGATCGGTGGCCTCGTAGGCCTCGAAGCGCGGATTGTCCTGCATATCGCGGCGGCAGCCGGTCGAGATCAGCGCGATGCTCAGGGCGAGCAGCAGCAGCGGCCAGTGCGTACGACGCCGGCGCGTGGAGAGCGTGCTACCAATCAACGTCGTGTACCTCGAGTACGCCGTCGAGCCCCTGGAGGAACGATCGCGCGCCGTCTTCGTCATATTTTGCATCGGTCGACTCGATGATCAGGAAGTAGCGATCGAGCGTGGCGCGCCCGAATGCCTCTACGTTGAATACGGGATGGTACGGCTGCGGCAGGCCGTTGAGCAGGATCATGCCGATCACGCCGGAGAACGCCGCGAGCAGGATGGTCAGCTCGAAGGTCACGGGAATGAACGCCGGCCAGCTGAAAAAGGGTCGACCGCCGATGTTCATCGGATAGGAGACGACGTTCATCCAGGTCTGGCCGCCGAAGCCGAGCGTCGCGCCGGTGAGGCCGCCAGCCAGCACGATCTTCGAAACGTGTGACTTCTTGTGGTTGCAGACGATCTCGGAAGCCGGCTCGATCGGAAACGGCGAAAACGCGTCGATGTCGTCATAGCCGCCCTTCTTCGTGACTTCGAGCGCGGCGACCAGGGCGTCGGCCGAGTCGAACTCGGCCATGACGCCGTGCAGGCGCGCGGTGGGCGTGTTGGAAGATGCCATGTCGTTGTCCTCGTGTGCGCGCTCAGTGCTTGACGTTTTTGGCTTCGGGCAGCAGCAGACGCATCTCGAACATCGCGATCATCGGCACGAAGCGAATGAAGAGGAACATCAGGCCCAGGAAGAGGCCGATCGTGCCGAGGTACAGGCCCCAGTCCCAGATCGTGCCGCGGTACATGTCCCACGACGACGGCAGGAAGTCGCGGTGCAGGCTGATGACGACGATGACGAAGCGCTCGAGCCACATACCGATGCTGACGATCACCGAGATGATGAAGAGCGCCACCGGCGATTTGCGCATGCGCTCGAACCAGAGCGGCTGGATCGCCAGGAAGTTGCACAGGATCAGCGCCATCCACTGCCAGCGGTAGGGACCGGTCGGGCGGTTCTCGACGATCGCGAAGATTTCGTAGGGATTGCCGCTGTACCAGGCGAAGAAGAACTCTGCCCCGTAGCCGTACGACACGATCATGCCGGTGACCAGCATGACTTTGGCCATGTTGTTCAGGTGTAGATCGGTGATGAAGTCGCTGAAGTTGAACAAGATCCGCGTTGGAATCGCCAAGATCAGCACCATCGCGAAGCCGGCGAACACCGCACCCGCGACGAAGTAGGGCGGGAAGATCGTGGCGTGCCAGCCGGGCAGCTGCGCGACCGAGAAGTCGAAGCTGATGATCGAGTGCACCGAGAGCACCAGCGGCGTCGCCAGGCCGGCGAGCAGCAGGTAGACCGACTCGTAGTTGTGCCAGTGCCGCGCGCTGCCGCGCCATCCCATGCACAGCATGCCGAAGACCACGCGCAGGATCGGGTTCTTGGTCTTGTCGCGCATGGTCGCCAGATCGGGGATCAGGCCGACGTACCAGAACACCAGCGACACCGAACCGTAGGTCGAGATCGCGAAGACGTCCCACATCAGCGGGCTGCGGAAGTTCGGCCACAGCCCCATCGTGTTCGGGTAGGGCAGCAGCCAGTAGGCGGCCAGCCACGGGCGGCCGGTGTGCAGCAGCGGGAACATGACCGCACAGGCGACCGCGAAGAGGGTCATCGCCTCGGCGAAGCGGTTGATCGAGGTGCGCCATTCTTGCCGGAAGAGCAGCAGAATGGCCGAGATCAGCGTGCCGGCGTGGCCGATGCCGATCCACCAGACCAGGTTGATGATCGCGAAGCCCCAGGCGACCGGGTTGTTCAGGCCCCAGATGCCGGTACCGGTGAACACCAGGTTCAGGATCGAGAGGCCGAGCACGTTGACCAGCAGGAACGCGAGGCCCCAGATCGGATAGATCCACAGCGGCGTCTTGCCGAAGACGACCGAGCTGATGCGCTCGGTCATCGATTCCGAGTCGTGCCCGGGCGCGATGATCACGTTGCCGGGATCGACATCGGCGAAAGTCTCACCGGGTCGCAGCGCGGCGCCACCGCTGGGCGTTACGTCAGGCGTTGCCATTGGGTTGTGGTTCCCCTGCCTCAGGCGGTAACCGGCGCCGTGGACGACGTCGGTGAAGATGACGGTGTCAGCGACGCATGCGCGTCGTCGGCGTGATCGCTGCCGTGGTCGTCCCCGTGATCGCCACCGCCGTGACCGTGGCCGTCATGGCCGTGGTACGGATCGAGCGACTCCGGCTCGAGCGTGGGATTCGGGTTGCGCAGACGCGCCAGGTAGGTCGTCCGCGGGCGGTTGCCCAGCTCGGCCAGCAGCGTGTAGTCGAGCGGGGATTCCTTGGCCTTGCTGACGGCCGAGTTCGGATCGTTGATATCGCCGAAGATCGTGCCCTCGACCGGGCAGGCGTCCTGACAGGCGGTTTTGATCTCACCGTCTTGGATCTTGCGACCCTCGCGCTTGGCATCGATGCGCGCGGTGTTGATGCGCTGCACGCAGTAGGTGCACTTCTCCATCACGCCGCGGCTGCGGACGGTGACGTCCGGGTTGCGGGCGAGCTGCAGCGACGGCGTTTCGAAGTCGGCGTAGAGCAGGAAGTTGAAGCGCCGCACCTTGTAGGGGCAGTTGTTGGCGCAGTAGCGCGTGCCCACGCAGCGGTTGTAGATCATGTCGTTCAGGCCTTCGTCGCTGTGCACCGTCGCGGCCACCGGGCACACCACCTCGCAGGGCGCCTGCTCGCACTGCACGCAGCTCACCGGCTGCTGCAGGATCGACGTGAGGTTGTCCTCGTCGCCCTGGAAGTAGCGATCGATCCGGATCCAGTGCATTTCGCGTCCGCGCAGCACCTGATCCTTGCCGACCACCGGAATGTTGTTTTCCGCCTGGCAGGCGATCACGCACGCGTTGCAGCCGACGCAGGCCGACAGATCCACCGACATGCCCCAGGCGTAGCCGTCGTAGGGGAAATCCTTGCCGTCCATCAGCGAGATGTCGGTGGGCGTGTGCAGATGCGGATGCATGTAGTCGGGCTTTTTCTTGTACGCCGCCAGTGCGGCCTGGCGAACGATGTCGCGCCCTTCCATGCTGTGGTGGTCCTGGGTCGAGGCCAGCAGGTAGGTGGTGCGGGTCGGCACCCGCGCGACCGTGGCCTGGGCGCGCCACCGGTTGCCCGTGTCGCGCAGCAGATTGGCGTTGAAACCCGCGCCCGTGCCGACGCGGCCGGCGCGCGCGCGGCCGTAGCCGAGATGCAGGGTCGCCGAATCGCTGGCGTGCCCCGGAAGCACCCAGACCGGCACGTCGAGCGTCCGCTCGCCGACCGTCACCCGCATCATCGGGCTCTTGGCCTGCTGATCGCCTTGATGGAAGCGCTCTTCGTAGACGCCGAGCGCGCGGGCCGTCGCCGGGCTGATCAGGAGCGCGTTGTCCCAGGTCAGCTTGGTCATCGGCTTGGGCACTTCCTGCAGCCAGCCGTTGTTGGCGTAGCGACCGTCGAGCACCGACGGATCGAGCAGGAACGACAGTTCGAGCGTGCCCGCCTGCCCTTCGCCGCTGCCGGCTTCCGCAAGGCGCGCGGTCAGGCGCTCGGCGGCGATCGCCACGCCGCGCGGCTGCAGCGTCGGCGTCACGGTCGGTGCCGCGGTATCCGCCACCACGCCGTCGTGCAGCGCTTTGCGCCAGGCGCGGTCGAAGGCTTTGCCCGAAAGGCCCCAGGCGGCCTTCCAGTGATTCTTGACGTGATCTTCGGGCGTGACCGCGCTCTTGCCGATCATCGCACCGACCAGCTCGCTGGCCGTACGGCTGCGGTAGAGCGGATCGATCAGCGGCTGCATCAGGCTGATCGTGCCGTCGTAGGCACGCGCATCGCCCCAGCTCTCGAGATCGTGCGACTCGGGCACGTGCCAGTAGTGCCCGGTGTAGACGCTGCAGAAGTTTTGATGAATCTCCAAGAGACTGACGAACTGGCTCAGGAAGCCGATGCTGAGGCGGTGATTACGGATGTACAGGTGAGCCCCACGCCGGACGGGTTAGCCATCACCCTAGTC
>JBCCOR010000187.1:0-8243 GCA_039025295.1 Acidobacteriota bacterium | reverse complement strand
TACGAGGCGGGCGCCGACGGCCGCGGCGCCCAGCGTCCGCTGCCGACGGCATCGCTGCGCGCGCTGCTGCCGACCGTCGATCTGCGCGCGCTGCCGGACGCCGGCGCGCGCGATCGCGCCGCGCGCGCCGCGGCGGCGTCGATGGCCCTGCGCGGCTTTGACCTCGCGCAGCAGCCGCCGCTGCGATCGGTGCTCTTCGATCTCGGTGCGGTCGACGGCGCGCGCGCGCATCGCCTGACGGTGATCGTGCACCACATCGCCTTCGACGGCTGGTCGCTGGGCCGCTTTGTCGACGAACTCGCCGCGCTCTACGACGGCGCGACCGACCGCCTGCCGCATCTGCCGGTGCAGTACGCCGATATCGCCGTCTGGCAGCGCGCGCGCGGGGACCGACAGGCGCTGGCGCGCCGGATCGAGCCGATCCGCCAGCGCCTGGCCGGCGCGCCGACGGCGCTGACGCTGCCCACCGACCGGCCGCGGCAGATGCGCGGCGATATCCGCCGCGGTTTGCGTCATTGGCAGCCGCTGACCGCCGCCGACAGCGCCGCGCTGCGGCAGCTGGCGATCGACTGCGACGCGACGCCGTTCATGATCGGCCTGGCGGCCTGGGCGCTCGTGCTCGGGCGCCTGGCCGGCCAGCGCGAGGTGGTGATCGGCACGCCCGTGGCCGGCCGCTTCCGGCGCGAGATGGAGCCGCTGATCGGCTTCTTCGTCAACAACCTGGTGCTGCGCATCGACCTGAACGCGGACGGCGACGGCGCGCGTGGCAGCGGCAGCAGCTTCCGGGCGCTGGTCGCGCACGCACGCGCGGTCACGCTCGAGGCCCAGGGTGACGCCGACGTGCCGTTCGCAGCCCTGATCGAAGCGCTCGATCCGGCGCGCAGCCTCGAGGCCGCGCCGCCGCTCTTCCAGGTGGTGTTCGCCTACGAGGACGCGCCGCGTCCGCTGCCGCCGCTGGGCGACGCTCAGCTGACGCGCTTCGAGGCGCGCCGCGGCCCGGCACGCTTCGATTTCAACCTGACCCTGCACGACGCACCCGCCGACGCCGACGCCGGAATGCGCCTGGCGCTGATCCACGACCGCAGTCTCTTCGACGTCTCGACCGCGCGTCGCCTGCTGCAGACCGTGCAGCGGCTGCTGGTCGCCGCGGTGCGCGATCCCGACGCCGATCGCGCGTCGCTGCCGATCTTCGCCAGCGACGGCGCGCGGCATCAGGCGACGCACGCCTGGTCGGGCGCGCAGACGCCGAGCGTGCCGGCGGCGGTGCCGGTGCACGCGCGCATCGCCGGCCAGGCCATGCGCCATCCCGAGCGTGCCGCGATCGACCGCGGCGGTCGCCGGATTGCCTACGCCGATCTCGAGCTCGCCACGGCGCGCTTCGCGGCCGTGCTGCGCACCGCCGGCGTCGATCTGGAAAGCCGCGTCGCGCTGGCGCTCGAGCCGAGCATCGAGGCGGTGCTGGCGATGCTGGCGGTGTGGCGCGCGGGCGGCGCGTGGGTGCCGATCGCGCCGACGCTGCCGCGGGCGCGCGTCGCCGAGCTGCTCGCCGACAGCGGCGCGTCGCTGATGCTCGTCCATCACCGCCGCACTCGCCGCGCGCGGCCGGCGATCGCCGACGACGAGGACGGCGGCAGCGGCGTGCGCACGATCGCGCTCGACGGCATCGAGGTGCCGGCCGGCGACTACGCCGTCGCCCACGACGACATCGGCACGCAGCCCGAAAGCGCCGCCTACGTGATCTACACCTCGGGCTCGACCGGCAAACCCAAGGGCGTGGTCGTGTCGCACGGTGCGCTCGGCTTTTATCTCGATCAGCTGATGGCGACCGAGATCGGTCGTCTGACCTTGCCCTGGACCACCCAGCTGTCGTTCGACGCCTTTTTCAAGCAGGTGTTTCCGCCGCTCCTGCGCGGCGACGCGGTGCAGGTGCCGATGCTCGATCCGGTGGATGCGCCGCTGCCGTTCCTCGACGCGCTCGCCGACGCGGCGCGCGCGGCCGGGCGACCGGCGGCGCTCAACGCTGCGCCGTCGCTGTGGCGGGTGCTGCTCGACGCGGCGTCGCAGGTGCCGGCGTCGTCGCGGCCACGGCTCGACGCGCTGGTGCTCAGCGGCGAAGTGCTGCCGGTGCCGCTCGCGCGGCGCACCGCCGCCCGCTTTCCGCGCGTCCGGCTGTGGAACGTCTACGGCCCGACCGAGACCACCGCCAATGCGACCTTCGACACGGTGCCGCTGGCGCCGTTCGCGCGCGTCTCGGGCGACAGTCCCCCGTCGATTACCATCGGTCGACCGCTCGCCGGCACGCGCGTGTACGTGGTCGATGCCACGCTGCGACCGCTGCCGCCAGGTGCGGTCGGCGAGCTGCTGATCGGCGGTGCCGGCGTGGCGCGCGGCTACGAGGATCGTCCGGCGCTGACCGCGCGTTCGTTCGTGCCCGATCCGTTCAGCGGCGATCGACCCGGTGCGCGGATCTACCGCAGCGGCGATCGCGCGATCTGGCGCGAAGACGGCCGCATCGCGCTTCTCGGCCGTTTCGATCATCAGATCAAGCTGCGCGGCTTCCGCATCGAGCTGGGCGAGATCGAGGCCCATCTCGAAGCCCTGCCCACCGTGCGCGCCGCGGCGGCGCGCCTGTGGGGCCGTGCGGACAGCGCCCGGCTGGTCGGCTATCTCGAGCCGCTGACCGCGGCGGCGATCGAAGACGATGCCGACGCCGACGCGCTCGCGCAGTCGGCGCGGCGCGCGCTCGAAGCCAGCCTGCCCGCCCATCAGGTGCCGGCGGAACTGATCGTCCTGACGCGGCTGCCCAAGACCGCGACCGGCAAGGTCGACCGGCGCGCCCTGCCGGCGCCGTCGTCGACCGGCGATGCCGCGACGACCGCGTTCGCGCCGCCGCGCACGGCGCGCGAGGCGCTGCTGGTGCGGGCCTGGCAGGAGCTGCTGACGGTCGAGGACGACGACGCGGCGGATCAGGCGGTCGCGCCGACGATCGGCATCCACGACGATTTCTTCGCCCGCGGCGGCCACTCGCTGCTCGCCGTCCGCCTGGCGCTGCGCGTGGGGGAGCTGCTCGGCGGTGAGGTGCCGGTGCGCTGGATCTTCGACGCCCCCACGCCCGCGCGCCTCGCTGAGCGGCTCGACGCCGGCGACTGGCAGACGGCGATCGACGCGCCGCCGATCGTGCGCGCGGACGCCGATGCGCGCCGCGCCGCGCCGCTGTCGTTCGCCCAGGAGCGGATGTGGTTCCTCGACGCCCTGCAGCCGGGCGGTACGGCATACCACATGCCGTGGCATCTCAGCCTGGACGGCCCGCTCGACGACGCCGCGCTGCGGCTGGCGGTGGCGCTCGTCATGCGCCGTCATCCGACGCTGCGCACGGTCTACGAGCCGGTCGACGGCGGCGTGCGCGCCGTGCAGCGCGTCGTGCCCTTCGACGCCGCCATCCGCAGCGCGCTGCCGACGGTCGATCTGCACGCGCTCGACGAGGTCGCCGTCGCGTCGACCCTCGACGCGCTGTGGCGCGCGGCCTCGCGTCAGCCGATCGATCTCGCCGCCGGGCCGGTCGCGCGCTGGTGGCTGGTGCGCTGCGCGCCCGCGCGTCACGCGCTCTTCTTCGTGGTCCACCACATCGCCTTCGACGGCGCATCGTTCGAGGTGCTGCGCCGGGATCTGAGCGCGTACTACGCGGCGGTCGTCGAGGCGCTGGCCGAGGGCGCCGCGGCGCGCACCGTCGCGCGTCGCGCGGCGCGGCCGGCGTTCGACGTCGACTACGTCGATCACGCGCTCTGGCAGCGCGCGTGGCTGCAGGGCGAGGTGCTCGAGGCCGAGATCGCGCACTGGCGCGGTCGGGTGGGCGATCTCGACGTGCTCGAGCTGCCCACCGATCGGCCGCGGCGCGCCCATCCGCATCCGCCCGCCGGTCGCCTGCGGGTCGATCTCGGCGTGCCGCTCGACGCGCTGCGCGCGCTGGGTGCCGCCCACGGCGCGACGCCGTTCGTGACCGCGGCCGCGCTCTACCGCCTGCTGCTCGGGCGCCTGACCGATCCCGCCGGCCGGATCGCCATCGGCACGCCGGTCGCGGGCCGCGAGCATGCGGTGGTGCGGGCGCTCGTCGGCCTGTTCGTCAACACCGTCGCGCTGCGCATCGATCTGCCCGGCGACGACGCCTCCGTCGGCGACCTCGTCGAGCGCGCGCGGGCGGTGACGACCGAGGCGCTGGCGCATCAGGAGCTGCCGCTCGAAAAGCTGGTCGAGGCGCTGCGCATCGCCCGCGACGCCGAGCAGCCGCCGCTGGTCCAGACGCTCTTCGCGCTGAGCGTCGATGAAGCGCCGTCGATCGCGCTGTCCGGCGTCGAGGTGGCGATCGCGACGGCCGAGCCCGATCAGGCGAAATTCGATCTGACGACCGCGCTCGGGGTCGAACAGGGACGGCTCTTCGGCGTCTTCCAGTACCGCGCCGATCTCTTCGATCCGACCACGATCGCGCGCTGGGCGACGGCGCTGCGGTCGCTGCTGCGCGCGGCGATCGACGCGCCCGAGCAGCCGATCGGCGCGCTGCGCGGCCTGACCGCGCCGATGCGCCGGATGGTCGAAGCCGAGTGGCCGCGGCCGTCGGGCGCGGCGCACATGCAGCCGGTGACCATCGACAGCCTGTTCGCCGCGATCGTGCGCCGCCAGCCGCTGGCGCCGGCGCTGCGCTTCGAAGACGACGACGGCCTGGCGCAGATCCTCACCTACGGCACGCTCGCCAAGCGCGTCGCCAGGCTGGCGGGCCATCTGCGCGCCCGCGGCGTGCGCGCGGAAGATCGGGTCGAGCTGGCGCTGCCGCGGCAGGTGGCGCGCATCGTCGCGATGCTCGCGGTGCAGCGCCTGGGCGCGGCCTACGTGCCGATCGATCCCGCCGATCCGGCCAGCCGCCGCAGCTGGCTGCGCGGCGCGGCGGACATCGGCGCGCGCGTGGTGACCCTCGACGACGCCGACGCGTCGTCGTCGACGCTGCCGACGATCCGGGTCGACGCCTACGGCTTCCCGGTCGGTCCCGACGGCGCCTCGCCCGACGGCGCGCATGAGCCGGCGCCGGTCGAGCCGGGCCTCGCCTGGCCGGTGCCCGAGAGCGCGCTCTACGTGCTGTTCACCTCGGGCTCGACCGGCGTGCCGAAGGGCGTCGTCGTGCATCACCGCAACGTCGTGCGCATGCTGGTCGCGGTGCATCCGCTCGAGCGCGGTCCCGACGTGGTCTATCTGCACGCCGCCTCGCCGGCCTTCGACGCCTCGACCTACGAGTTCTGGACCCCGCTCCTGAGCGGCGGTCAGCTGGCGATTCTGCCGCCGGGGCCGGTCGGCGTCGCCGAGCTGCGCCGGACGATCGCGCGCAACGGCGTCACGTCGCTGGTGCTGCCGACCAGCCTGTTCCACCAGGTGGTCGATCTCGAGCCGTCGGTCTTCGCGCCGGTGCAGCATCTCGCGATCGGCGGCGACGTGCTCTCGGCCAGCCACGTGCGCCGGGTGCGTCGGGTGGCGCCGCATCTGACGGTGAGCAACGGCTACGGGCCGACCGAGGCGACGGTCTTCGTCACCATGCACCGACTCGGCCCGGGCCGGCGCCAGCGCGAGGGCGCGCTGCCGATCGGGCGGCCGCGTCCGGGCGCGTTCACCTACGTGCTCGACGACGCGCTGCGGCCGCTGCTGCCGGGCGTGGTGGGTGAGCTGTGGGTCGGCGGCGAGGGCGTGGCGCGCGGCTATCGTCAGCGCCCGGCCCAGACCGCCGATCGCTTCCGTCCCGACGCCTACGCGCCGGCGTCGGCACCCGGCGGACGCATGTACGGCACCGGCGATCGCGTGCGCTGGCTGCCGGACGGCACCCTCGGCTTTCTCGGCCGTAGCGATCAGCAGGTCAAGCTGCGCGGCTTCCGCATCGAGCCCGGCGAGGTGACGGCGGCGCTGCTGCAGCTGCCGGCGGTGGGCGAAGCGCTGGTGGTGCTGCACCGCAGCGAAGACGACGGCAGCGCCGACGGCGGCAAACGCCTGATCGCCTACATCACCGAGGCGCGCGGCACCCGCGCGGACGAACCGCGCGCGCTCGATCGCGCCGCGTTCGGGCAGGCGATCCGTGAGCAGCTCGCCGCGCGCCTGCCGGGGCCGATGGTGCCGTCGACCGTGGTCGTGCTCGACGACATGCCGCGCGGCGCGACCGGCAAGATCGATCCGGCCAAGCTGCCGCCGCCGTCGACGGCGCCCGCGCCCGACGCCGACGCGGTCGACGACGACGCGGCGCCGGCGGAAGTGCGCGTGGTCGACGCACCGCGCGACGCGCTCGAAGAAGCGGTCGTCGCGCTCTACGCGCGGCTGCTCGCCGACGCGCCCGATGCGCCGGAGACGGTCGGCGTCCACGACGATTTCTTCATGCTCGGCGGCCACTCGCTGCTGGCGATCGAGCTGGCCGTGGCGCTGCGTCCGCTGGCGCAGCGCGAGGTGTCGGTGCGCCAGATCTTCGACGCGCCCACGCCGGCCACGCTGGCGACGGCGCTGCGCGGTCACGCGCTCGACGCGCCGGCCGCGACGTCGGCCGACGCGGCGCCGCGCGACGACGCGGCGCTCGACGCGGCGCAGGCCGAGACCGATCGGCACGACGCGCGCGCGGACGCCGCGCCGCAGGGCGACATCGCCGCGATCGACCCGTCGTCTGCCGACGCCGACGCGGCCGATGACGCTGACGGCAGCGACGCGGCCGACGACGCGGCGCTCGACGAGCCGGCGCTGACGCCGGTCGCGCGCGCCGACGGCAACGCGCATCCGCTGTCGTTCGCGCAGGAGCGCCTGTGGTTCCTCGACCGCTTCGCACCGGGCGGCGACGCCTACAGCATGCCGTGGCATCTCGATTTCGAGGGCGCGCTCGATCGTCTGGCCCTGGCCGACGCGCTGACCGCCCTCGTCCGCCGGCACGAGGGGCTGCGCACGACGTTCCCGGCCGACGACGGCCAGCCCTATCAGCAGATCGCCCCGGCCGCGTCGGCGCGCATGCCGCTGCCGTGCGTCGATCTGCGCGGCCTGACGACCGAGCGCGCCGCGGCGTCGATCGATCGCCTGACCCGCCGGTTCGCCGTGCGCGCGTTCGATCTCGCACGCGGTCCGCTGATGCGCGCGCTGCTGGTGCGGCGCGGATCGCGCCATCACCGGCTGCTGGTCAACCTGCATCACATCGTCTTCGACGGCTGGTCGGTCGGCGTGCTGACGCGCGAGCTGCGCGTGCTCTACGCCGCGCTGCGCGACGGTTCGGTCGACGCGGCGGCGCGCGCGCGCGCCATCGAGGCCGCGCTGACGCGGCTGCCGACGCTGACCATCCAGCCCCTCGACGCCGCCGTGTGGCAGCGCACGTGGCTCGCGGGCGCGCGCCTGACGCGCGACATCGACCACTGGCGCACGGCGCTCGGGCCGATGCACGCCCTGCGCCTGCCGTTCGATCGTCCGCAGCGCGGCGGCGCGGACGAGGCCGCGTCGGCGCGCGCCGGTCAGGCGGATTTCCAGGTGTCCGAGGCGGTGTCGCGCGCGGTCGACGCGCTCGCTCGCGCGCGCGGCTTGACGCCGTTCGTGGTGCTGATGGCGACCTGGCAGGCGGTGCTCGCACGCTGGACCGGCCAGCGCGATTTCGCCGTCGGCACGCCGGTTGCCGGCCGCGATCGCGCCGAGCTCATGGGCCTGATCGGCCTGTTCGTCAACACCCTGGCGCTGCGCGCCGATCTCGCCGACGATCCGACCTTCGACGCGCTCCTGACCCGCACCCGCGCGGTCGCGCTCGACGCGTTCGCGCATCAGGACGTGCCGTTCGAGAAGCTGGTCGACGCCCTGCAGCCCGCGCGGCAGCTCGACGTCGCGCCGATCTTCCAGGTGATGTTCAGCCTGCAGACGGCGGGCGACGACGCCGCGCTCGCGCTGCCGGGCGTGCGCCTGGCGGACGTCGGCGCGAGCCGGCTCGAATCGGCGAAGTTCGATCTCAGCCTGACGCTGCGGCGCGAGGACGCCGGCTACCGCGGGCGCCTGGTCTACCGCACCGACCGCTTCACGGCGGCGACGATGATGCGCCTCGCGTCGGCCGTGCAGACGCTGGTGGCGGCGGCGGTGACCGCGCCGTCGACCCGGCTGTCGATGCTGCCGCTGCTGACGCCGGAGATGCGGCGCACGCTGCTGGCGATGGGCGAAACCGGCCTGGCGCGGGATCCGGGCCGCGACGACGGTTCGCTCAGCGCGCG
>JBCCOR010000186.1:0-8270 GCA_039025295.1 Acidobacteriota bacterium | reverse complement strand
CGCTCGCGCGCCAGCGCGCGCGCGGCTTCGGCCGGACGCGGCACCTGCACGAGCGCCGCGCCGCGCATCAGGCAGAGCCAGTCGAGCAGGCGCTGGGCGGCGCGCGCCGGCGGCAGGAACGCCAGCGCCACGTCGCGCGGCCCGATCGCCAGGCGCGCGCCGAGGGCGTCGAGCTGGGCGTCGAGATTGCGGCGCGTGAGCACCACGCCTTTGGGCGCGGCCTGCGCCGCGCCGGCGGTGTAGACCAGCGTCGCCGGATCGTCGGCGGCGACCGCGACCCGCAGCCGCGCCAGCGGCACGTCGGCGCGCTGGGCCGTGGTGGCCGCCATCAGGCGGGTGATCGAGGTGCCCTCGCGCAGGCGACGATCGCCGTCGAACGCCACCGGATGCGGCGCGTGCACCAGGCCGTCGAGCAGCGCGCGCAGCGCGTCGCGCGGCGGCGCGGCGCCGTAGAACAGCCAGCGCGCGCCGCTGTTGCGCAGGATGAAGGCCAGGCGCGCGATCGGCGCCGCCGGATCGATCATCACCGACACCAGGCCGCGCACCCGACAGGCGAGATCGACCGCCAGCCACTCGTGGGTGGGTTCGCTGACGACGGCGACGCGGGCGCCGGGGATCAGCGCGTCGTCGCCGGCGAACGCGAGAGCCAGGGCGTGGACGTTGCGCAGCAGATCGGCCATCGACAGCCCCTCGCGCCGGCCCGCGCGGCGCACGACCCGGCCGTCGGCGCGCTTGGGCGCGGCGCGCAGGCGCTCGATCCAGTCCGTGCTGGCGCCGCCGGCCGGCACAGCGGCCGACGCGCTCTCGGTTCTGCGCATGATCCGCATGCTATCCCGACCGCCGATCATGCGCGGTGAACAGCGCGGCGAGAGGCGCGTATGCGGCGCAGACAGCGGCCGTGCAAAGCGCTTAGACTAATGGACCGATGTCCGCCTCATCCCACACCGCCACACCGCTCCAGCTGGGCGCGCTGACCGTCGATCCGCCGCTGATCCTGGCGCCGATGGCCGGCGTCACCGACCGCGACTTCCGGCTGATCGTGCGCCGCATCGGCGGCGTCGGCCTGGTGACGATGGAATTTCTTGCCTCGAAGGGCCTGGTCAACGGCGACAGGCGCGTGCTGCGCCTGGCGCACTTCAGCGAGGAAGAGCGGCCGATCTCGATCCAGATCTACGGCTCGGATCCTGAAACCATGGCCGAGGCGGCACGGCGGGTGGAGGCGATGGGCGCCGACGCCTGCGACATCAACATGGGCTGCCCGGCGAACAAAATCCTCAAAGGCTGCGCCGGCGCCGCGCTGATGGGCGATCTCGGACTCGCCGCGCGCATCGTCGCGCAGGTTCGGCGCGCGCTGACCATCCCGCTGACGGTCAAGTTCCGCCTCGGCCTCGACGACGCCCGCCGCAACTTCCTCGACCTCGGCCGCATCTGCGTCGAGGAGGGCGCCGACGCGGTGGCGATGCACGGCCGCACCGCCAAGCAGATGTACGGCGGCACGGCCGACTGGGCCGCCATCGGCGAACTCAAGGCCGCGCTGCCGATTCCGGTGATCGGCAACGGCGACGTCCGCACCGGCGACGACGCCCGCCGGCTGCGCGCCGAAACCGGCTGCGACGCGATCATGGTCGGCCGCGGCGCGACCCGCAATCCGTGGGTCTTCCGCGAGATCGCGGCGGCGCTCACCGACGGCCGCATCAGCCATCCGACCCTCGCCGACCGCCGGCAGCTGATCCTCGATCATTTCCACACCGTCTGCGCGCGCGACGACGCCAAGCACGCGCTGCACAAGCTGCGCACGTTCACCAAGTGGTACAGCCACGGCCTGCCCGAGGGCCAGGCGCTGCGCCGCACACTCGGCGCGGCGACCGTCGCCGACGACGTCCTGCGCGCGGTCGCGCATCATTTCGACCGCCTGACGGCGCAGAAGACCGCCGCCTGAGCGCGCGCACCCGACGCCATGACCGAACCCGTCATCCGCCTGCAGACCCTCGAAGCCGAGGTCGCGACCGATCCCGACACCACGCTGCGCATCGTGGGGGAGATCGCCGAGGTCTGGGGCGGTGAATTCCGTCCGCTCGGCCGCTCGGGCGGCACGCTGACGCTGCCGGTGCTCTCGGGCGTCCACCGCGGCCTGGTCGAAGGGCCGCTGACCCTCGCCGAGGGCAAGCCGTTCGTGCGCCTCGCCTACATGCCCAACGTGCTCGAATACCGCGTGCGGCCGGCGCCGGTGATGTTCCTGCTGCTCGGCGCGCTCGGCGCGGTCGTGACCACCGTGGGCCTGTTCATCCCGGCGCTGCTGCCGCTGATGCCGATCGGCATCACGATCGCCGCGGCGACCTGGCTGTTCGTCGTCGCACGTCTGCAGAACCACGGCCCCGACGAATTCTTCGACCAGCTCGAGCAGGCCTGCGAAGAGGCCGCAACGTGATCGAAGGACAGCTTCGGCGCCAGCTCGCGCGGCGCATCGCCTGGCTCGGCCGCGCGGCCCAGATCCTGATCCTGATCGTGCTGATCGCCGGCTACTGGCGGGTGCAGGTGATGGACGGCGCGGGCTATCGCGAGCAGGCCGAGAACAACCGCCTGCGCAAGCTCACCATCCGCTCGCCGCGCGGCCTGATCTTCGACCGCGACGGCCGCCTCCTGGCCGAGAACGTGCCGCGCTACAACCTGCGCTTCGACCGCCAGGCGGCGCGCGGCGACGCGCGCGCGCGCAGCGTGGCCTACGCCGCCGGCGTGCTCGGCGCGCCGGTCGAGGAGATCAAGGCGGCGGTCGACGGCCATCGCGGCGTGCGGCCGCTGGCGCTGGCCGAGGATCTCTCGCTGCCGCAGGTCGCCCAGCTCAGCGTGCGCCATCTCGAGCATCCGGCGTTCGAGATCGAGACCGAGCATCGGCGCCTCTACCGCTACGCTCACCAGACCGCGCACCTGCTCGGCTACCTGGGCGAAATCGGTGCGCGCGAGCTGGCCGCCAGCGACGGCGCCTACCGCGCCGGCGACGTGATCGGCAAAAAGGGCATCGAGCGCCTCTTCGACGCCCAGCTGCGCGGCGCCACCGGCGAGCAGGTGGTGGTGGTCGACAGCCGCGGCCGACGGCTCGAGAATTTCCGCCGCGACGATCCCGAGCCCGGTCGCTCGCTGCGGCTGACCCTCGATCTGGCGCTGCAGCAGGCCGCGGTCGAGGCCCTCGGCGACCGCGCCGGCGCGGTGGTCGCGATGCGTCCCGACGGCGCGCTGCTCGCGCTGGTGTCGCAGCCGGCGTTCAACCCGAACCTCTTCGCCCACGGCATCAGCGCCGCCGACTGGCAGGCGCTGCTCGACCATCCGCGCGATCCGCTGCAGAACCGCACCATCCAGAACGCCTATCCGCCGGGCTCGATCTTCAAGATCATCATGGCCATGGCCGGCCTCGACCATCTCGGCGTCGATCCCGAAGAGCGCGTCTTCTGCCGCGGCTACTCGGTGATCTACAACCATCGCTACCGCTGCTGGAAGGCCGCCGGCCACGGCTCGGTGAACCTGCGCGAGGCGATGAAGGGCTCGTGCAACGTCTACTTCCAGCAGCTCGGCCAGCGCCTCGGCATCGACGCGATCGCCGACTACGCGCGCCGCTTCGGGCTCGGCGTGCACACCGGCATCGCGCTCGCCAACGAGCGTCCCGGCCTGGTGCCCGACGACCGCTGGAGCCGTGAGAAGCGCGGCACGCGCTGGTTCCCGGGCGAGACCATCTCGGTGGCGATCGGCCAGGGACCGATCCTGGTGACGCCGATTCAGATGGCGACGCTGATGGCCGCGATCGCCGTCGACGGCCGCCGTCCGACGCCGCGCCTGGTGGCCGCGGTCGGCGCGCCCGGCAGCGATCCGACCGTGCCGCCGGCGGGCGGCGACGGCATCTCGGGCGATCCGATCCACACCACGCCGCCGCTGCCGATCGCCCCGCGCGACTTCGCGCGCGTGCGCGACGCGCTCTGGGCGGTGGTCAACGAGGACGGCGGCACCGCCCGCAAGGCGCAGGTCGAGGGGCTCGACGTCGCCGGCAAGACCGGCACCGCGCAGGTCGTGCGACAAATCACCTGGACGAAGAACGAAGATCTCGCGCCCGAGGTGCGCGACCACGCCTGGTTCGCCGCCTTCGCGCCGGTCGACGATCCGCAGCTGGTGGTCGTGGTCTTCGTCGAGAACGGCGGCGGCGGCTCGACCAGCGCGGCGCCGGTCGCGGGCACGGTCTACCGCGCCGCCGCCGCGCTCGGCCTGATCCGTCCGACCCGCGTGCCCCACGGCGCGCCGACCGAGCGGACCGCCCGATGATCGGCTCGCCCCTGCGCGTCGACGACGCCGGCCGCGCGCGCCTCAGCCACACCCACCCCGGGCCGCTGATCGCCGCGCTGCTGCTGGCGATCTTCGGCCTGCTGACGATCCACAGCGCCAGCGCCGAGCTGGCGAGCAGCCTGCTGCCGCGCCAGGCGACCTTTCTGGCCCTCGGCCTGATCTGCCTCGGCGTCGTCTTCCTGATCGACTACCACCGCCTGATCGACCTCGCGCCCTTTCTCTACGCCGGCGCGCTCGTCCTGCTCGTGCTGACCCTCTTCATCGGCCACGAGGTCAAGGGCGCGCGCAGCTGGCTCTTGATCGGGCCGATGCGCCTGCAGCCGGCCGAGTTCACCAAGCTCGCCACGGCGCTGCTGCTGGCGCGCGTCTTGGCGCGCGGCGATCAGCCGTATCTCGATCTGCGCCGCCTGCTGCAGGCCGGCGCGATCGTCGCCGTGCCGGCGCTGCTGATCGCGGCCCAGAACGACCTCGGCAGCACCGCGATGTTCGCCGCGATGGCGGCGACGATGGTGCTGGTCGCGGGCGTGCGGCCGCGCCTCTTGGCCGCGCTCGTGCTGCTCGGCGCGATCGGTGCCGGCCTGTTCTGGCAGTTCGGCATGCAGCCCTACCAGCGCAGCCGCATCGTCAGCTTCCTCAACGCCGAGCAGGATCCGCTCGGCGCCGGCTACCAGGTGCGCCAGAGCAAGATCGCGGTCGGCTCGGGCATGTTCTGGGGGCGCGGCTATCTCCAGGGCACGCAGTCGCAGCTGCGCTTCCTGCCCGAGCGCTCGAGCGACTTCATCATGGCCGTCCTGGCCGAGGAGTGGGGCTTCGCCGGCGTTGCCGTGGTGCTCGGGCTCTACGGCCTCTACATCGGCAGCGGCGTGCGCATCGCCCTGCGCAGCCGCGACCGGCTCGGCATGCTGCTGGTGGCCGGCCTGCTCGCGCTCTTCTCCTTCCACGTGCTGTACAACACCGCCATGGTCGTGGGATTGTTGCCCATCACGGGCATTCCGCTCCCCTTCCTGTCGCACGGAGGCTCGTTCATGATGATGAATTTTCTCGCCGTGGCCCTCATCCTGGGCATCGATCACCGCCGCTACGTCAACCGCTGATCGCCGTGTCCGAACCCGATTTCCAGATGCCTGCCACCGAGACACCCGCCGAAGCACCCGTCGTCGACGACGCACCGTCGCCGCCGAAGACGATGCTGATCGAGGCCAATCCCTACGAAACCCGGATCGCGGTGCTCGAGGGCGATCAGCGCCTCACCGAGCTCTTCATCGAGCGCCACGGCCAGCGCGGTCTGGTCGGCAACATCTACCGCGGCCGGGTCAACCGCGTACTGCCGGGCATGCAGGCCGCGTTCGTCGACATCGGGCTCGAGCGCGACGCGTTTCTCTACGTCACCGAAGCGCTGCCGCCCCATCTCGCCCGGCGCATGCGGCCAGAGCCCGAAGAGCCGCCGGTCGACGCGGTCGACGAGGACGTCGATCGCGCCGAGCCCGAAGAGGTGCACGACGAGGACGCCGGGGCGACCAGCGACGAGCCGCCCGCCGAGGAGCCGCTGCCGACGATCGGCGATCTGCTGCGGCCCGGCCAGGAAATCGTCGTGCAGGTGCTCAAGGACGCCCTGCCCAACAAGGGCGCGCGCATCAGCACGCAGATCACGCTGCCCGGCCGCTATCTCGTGCTGCTGCCGCGCGTGCCGCAGATCGGCGTGTCGCGGCGGATCGAGGACGAAACCGAGCGCAAGCGTCTGCGCGGCCTGCTCGAGGATCTGCGCCCCGACGACCACGGCCTGATCGTGCGCACAGCCGGCATCGGCGCGACGGTCGATTCGCTCACCGGCGATCTGCGCTATCTGCTCAAGCAGTGGGAGCGGATCGGCGAGAACAGCCAGCGCCTGGGCGCACCGGCGCTGCTGCATCGCGATCTCGATCTGGCGCTGCGGGTCGTGCGCGACAACCTCGGCGACGACCATCGCGCGCTGTGGGTCGAGAGCGACGACGACACCCACGGCCGACTGGTCGAATTCGTCCAGACCACGGCACCGCGCCTGCTGCCGCGGCTCAAGCGCAACGACGATCCGCGCCTGCTCTTCGACCGCTTCCAGGTCGAGGCCCAGATCGAGGCCGCGCTGCGCAGCCGCGTGTGGCTCAAGTCGGGCGGCTCGATCGTGATCAACCAGACCGAGGCGCTGGTCGCGATCGACGTCAACACCAGCCGCTACGTCGGCCGCTCGAACCTCGAAGACACGGTGCTGACCACCAACCTCGAAGCGGCGAGCGAAATCGTGCGCCAGATCCGCCTGCGCAACCTCGGCGGCATCATTGTCATCGACTTCATCGACATGACCGACGAGCTGCACCGCACGCAGGTGTTCGAGGCACTCGAAGCCGAGCTGGCGCGCGATCGGGCGAAGAACCGCCTGCTCAGCATCTCGGAGTTCGGCCTGGTCGAGCTGACCCGCAAACGCAGCCGGCGCAGCCTGGAGCGCGTTCTGACCGAGCCCTGTCCGATGTGCCGCGGCACCGGCCGCGTGCGCTCGTCGCTGACCGTCGCGCTCGAGCTGCGCCGCGCCCTGCTGCGGCGACGCGGCGAGATCCAGCGCGATCAGGGCCCGCTGATCGTGCGCGTCTCGGCCGAGCTCGCCCACACCCTGCAGCGCGAGCAGCGCGCCCTGCTGCAGGAGCTCGAGCAGCGCCTCGGCGTCGATCTGCTGCTGCACACCGACGATCAGCTCCATCCGGAGCGCTTCGAGCTGGTCGAGCCATGACCGCCGTCCCCTCCGCCATCGCGAACGCGCCGCTGCGCGAGGACGACTTCCGGCTGCCCGACGACGGCGGCGAGGCGCTCGAAGGCGCGCTGGCGACGCGCGACCGACCGGCCGATCTCGTCGCCGTCGTGCGCCGGCTGACCCAGCCCGACGGCGCCGACGAAACCGTCCACTGGGGCCGCAACTACCTCTTCCGCACCGGCTTCGACACCGCCGACGGTCGCCGGCTGTCGGTGGTGGTGAAGCAGTTCCGCAACCAGGGCCCGCGCGCCCGGCTCGATCGCCTGCGCGGCCGCGGCTGCAAGGCGACCCGCAGCTGGCGCATCGCCTGCGCCCTCGACCGCGCCGGCGTGCCGACCGCACGGCCGGTGATGCTGGTGCGCAGCGCGCGCCGGGACGGCCCGTCGTTCTTCGTCAGCCGCGATCTCGGCGCGGTCACCGAGCTGCGGGCCTTCACGCGCGCGTTCAACGCCGGCACGATCGCCGGCGACTTCCCGCATCTCGACGCCGACGCGCTGCTCGCGGCGCTCGGTCGGGCCGCGCGGCGCATGCACGACGCCGGCATCTTCCACCGCGACCTGTCGATCGGCAACGTGCTGCTGATCGGCGATCTCGGCCAGCCCGACCGGCCGCGGCGCCCGCGCGCCGAAGACCTAGCGATCATCGACCTCAACCGCGCGCGCCTGGCGCCGCGCATCGGCCGGTGGCGACGCGGCCGCGATCTCGGCCGCCTCGGCCTGATGCGCCGGCGCGACCGCCTGGCGCTGCTGCGCGCCTATTGGGCCGACGATTTCCGCCTCCATCACCGGCTGGTCGATCTGCTCTGCCACCGCGGCTTCCACGGCAAGATCGCGCTCAAGCGCATCGTCCGCGGCGCGCTGCGCGGGGTCGGCCTGGCCGCGCTCGGCCGCACCGTTCGCAGCTGGCTGCTGCCGCGGCGCGCGCACGCCCACATCCCGCCCGCCACCGCCGGCGCCGGCCTGCGCGACCGCAGCGTGTGGGACGCGCTCTCCGATCAGCCCCATCAGCACGCCGGCCGCTGGCAGAAGACCGCCGTCCGCCTGGCCGACGCGCCCGGCCATCTGCGCCACACCGCGCGCGCCCTGCGCACGGCGCCGCGCGTCTGGCGACGCTACGTCCGGCTGCGGCGCAATCTGCGCCGCGGCGCGCCGGTGCCATGGCGCGG
>JBCCOR010000185.1:0-8273 GCA_039025295.1 Acidobacteriota bacterium | reverse complement strand
CGAGGTGGTCGGCGACTGGCGCTTCGCGCGCGGCTGGCTGGGCCGCATCGCCTACAGCTACGTCGAAGGCACCGACGAGGATCTCGATCAGCCGCTGGCCTCGATCGCGCCGTCGCAGCTGGTCGCCTCGCTGCGCTACGCCGTGCCCGGCGGACGCTGGGGCGCCGAGCTGATCGGCACGTTCACCGAGTCGAAGACCAGCAGCGATCTGCCGGACGGCTCGACCCAGTTCCAGGTGCCGAGCTCGTCGGTGGTCGATCTGGTCGGCTGGCTGACGATCACCGATCCGCTGCGCCTGCAGCTTTCGGTGTGGAACCTGACCGACGAGGACTACTGGACGTGGTCCTACGCCCGCGGCCTGAGCGAAGGTTCGGCGACGCTCGACCGCTTCACGCAGCCGGGCACCAGCGTCGGCGCCCAGCTTCGCTACTCGTTCTGAACCTGAGGAGATCGACACCGTGCACGCATCTTCACGCATCCTACTCTCGGGCATCGCGCTGCTCGCGCTGCTGATGGCCGAACCGTCGAACGCATCGACGACGGCCACCGCTACGTCCGAGGCGCAACCCGGCGATGCGGGCACGGCGTCGGCCGACGCGTCGCCGGCGCCGCTGCCGTCGCTCGACGATGGCATCGCCAGCTTCGGCGCGGCGGTGGCCGGCGACGCGCTCTACGTCTACGGCGGCCACATCGGCCGCACCCATCAGCACTCGGTCGACAACCTGTCGCACCACTTCCGCAGCCTCGATCTGCGCGATCCGTCGACCGGCTGGCAGTCGCTGCCCGGCAGCAACGACGACGGCAGCGTGCGCGGCCTGCAGGGCCTGGCGCTGGTCGCCCACGGCACGCGCGTCTGCCGCGTCGGCGGGCTCGACGCGCGCAACGCCAAGGGCGAGCCGGAGGATCTGATCTCGATCGACGAGGTGATCTGCTACGACCCGGCGAACCGCACCTGGACCGCGCTGCCGCCGCTGCCGATGCCGCGCTCGTCGCACGACGCGGCGGTCGACGGCGATCGGCTCTACGTCGGCGGCGGCTGGCAGCTGCGCGGCGCCGGCAACGAGCCGGTGTGGCATCGCGATCTGCTGGTGCTCGATCTGGCCGCCGAAACGCCCGCGTGGCGGTCGATCGAGCAGCCGTTCGAACCGCGCCGCGCGCTCACCGTCGCCGTGCTCGACGGCAAGGTCCACGTCATGGGCGGCCTCGGCGCCGAGGGCACCAGCACGCGGGTCGACGTCTACGACGCCATCGCCGACCGCTGGCACGAGGGCCCGGCGCTGCCGGCGCCGGAGGGCCGCATGAAGGGCTTCGGCGCCTCGGCGTTCACGATCGACGGCCGCATCCTGCTCTCGCTCAGCGACGGCACCGTGCACGCCCTCGCTGCCGGCGCCGACGCCTGGGACACCGTCGGCCAGCTCGAAACCCAGCGCTTCTTCCACCGCCTGCTGCCCCACGACGACCGCGTGCTCTTCGTCGGCGGCGCCAATCGGGAGGGTCATCTCGCCGACGTCGAGAGCCTGCCGCTCGCCGGCATGATCGCCGCCGCGGCGACGGCCACGATCGACGCGCCGGCGGCAACGACCACCGACGCGTCCGCGGTCGTCGGCGACGCGTCGCCGATCGCGGCCAGCGGACCGACCGCGCGCTGGGCGGGCTTCCACGGCCCGCACGGCGACGGCCACGCGCCGTCCGCGGCGCTGCCGGTGCGCTGGTCGGCCACGTCGGGCGTGCGCTGGCAAACGGCGACGCCCGGCTACGGCCAGTCGGCGCCGGTCGTGTGGGACGGCCAGGTGCTCCTGACCTCGGTCGCGGGCGAGAAGAAAGAGACCCTGCTGATCAGCGCCTTCGACGCCGACGACGGCGAGGTGCGCTGGCGCCGCCGCTTCGACGCCAGCCGCGCCGAGCCCAACACCGACATGTACAGCCGCGCCGCGCCGACGCCGGTGGTCGACGCCGAGCGCATCTACGCGCTGTGGGAAAGCGGCGATCTGATCGCCTTCGGCCACGACGGCGCGGTCGACTGGCGCGTGGCGCTGACGCCGATGTACGGCGATTTCGTCGGCAACCACGGCCTCGCCAGCTCGCCCGTGCTGGTCGGCGCGCGCGTGATCGTGCAGATCACCCACGGCGGCCCGTCGTACGTCGTCGCCTTCGACCGCGCGAGCGGCGAGGTCGCCTGGAAAACCGATCTCCCCGAGGGCACGTCGTGGACCACGCCGATCGTGCTCGACGACCCGTCCGGTCCGCAGCTGCTGGTCAGCGCGGCGGGACGGATCGACGCCCTCGACGCCGACGACGGCACGCTGCTGTGGCGCCGTGAAGCGCTCGAGAAGAACCACGTGCCGTCGGCCGTGGTCGCCGGCGATCTGATCGTGGTGCCGAGCACGGCCGCCAACCAGACGCTCGCGCTGCGCCGCGGCGGCGACGCCGACGACGCGCTGCTGTGGCGCGTCAAGGGCGCCGCGTCGGGCTTCGGCTCGCCGGTGATGCACGGCGACTGCGTGCTGCTCGCCAACAAGGCGGGCGTCGTGAGCTGCCTCGACCGCGGCGACGGCACGGCGCGCTGGCAGCATCGCCTCGCCGACGCGATCTGGGCGTCGCCGATCGTCGCCGGACCGCACGCCTACTTCTTCGCCAAGAACGGCACCACGACGGTGCTGCGCCACGGCGAGGCCGGTCCAGAGGTGGTGGCGGAAAACGCGCTGCCGACCGACGACCGCGTCTACGGCGTCGCCGCCGTCGAGGGCGCGTTCTTCGTCCGCACCGGCGCGACGCTGATCGCCGTCGCGGGCGCCGACGGCGCGACCGACGGCGCCGGCACCGCGACGCGCTGAAGACCGCGAACCGGCCCGACGAACGGCCGGGCAGAGAATGAGCGAGCGGCGGGAACTTTCCCGCCGCTCGCGCGTTGTAGGGATGACATGGACGCCACGATCCCCAGCGCGCTCGACGGCCGCGGCGCGGCCGCCAACGCTCGCGGCGCAGCCGCCAACGCTCGCCGCCCCGACGATCCCGACGCCGCGCGCGTCCGCGATGCCGCGCTGCTCGCGGCGGTGCGCGACGGCGACGTCGACGCCTTCGCGCAGCTGGTCGATCAGCACAAGGATCGCCTGACGCGCTATCTCCATCGCCTCACCGGCGATCCGGCGCAGGCCGACGAGATCGCGCAGGAGACCTTCGTCCGCCTGCATCGCCAGCGCAACCGCGTGCGCGCGGAACATCTCGGCGCCTATCTGCTGCGCGTCGCCACCAACGTCGTGCGCTCCCAGCAGCGCAAGAACGCCGTGCGCCGGCGGCTGCACGGCCTGCTGCGCGCGGGCGGTGACGAGGCGCGGCCGGGCATCGACGCGCGCAGCTTTCGACCTCCGCCGGCCCGCACGCCCGAAGACCACGCGCTCGCCCGCGAGGCGCAGGACGCCGTCCGCCGCGCGCTCGACCATCTCGATCTCACCTACCGCGCACCGCTCGTTCTGCGCGAGATCGAGGGCCTCGGCTACGACGAGATCGCCAAGGTCCTCGGCTGCCGGCCCGGCACCGTAAAATCCCGCATTCACCGCGGCCGCGCCCGCCTCAAGGCCCAGCTCGCCCCGTACTGGCAGGCCGCCGCCGCGACGACCTCAAGAGAGGCACCATGACCGATCCGCACGCCGATCGCCGTTCGACGCCGTCCGATGACGCGCTGCAGGCGCTGCTGCGCGATCTGCCCGCCGACGGTGCGCGCGCCGACTTCACGCCGCGCGTGCTGGCGCGGATCGCGCCGCGCCGCGCCCCATCTGCACCGTTCTTCCACCGCGCGCGTTTCGTTCCTCTGCCGGTGCTGCTCTTGCTGCTCGTTCTCGGCGGAGTCGGCCTGTGGCAGCACGCCGAGCAGCGCGCGCAGCAAGCTTCGGCAGCGCGTATCGCCCAGCTCGAGGTCGAGCGCGCGCAGCTGGTCGCCGAGCTGGACGCGCTGCAGCGCGCGGTCGACGCCGCGAATCCGGTCGTCTACCTGGGTGGCAGTGAAGACGTCGACGTCGTGCTCGATCTGCGCCGTTTGCGCGCGCGGACCAAGCCGCCATCCGACGCGACGGCAACGCCGGTCCGCGCGTCCGCGCGATCGCGCGACGTCTAGCCGCGCCCCGTCCGCATCCGATCACCTCAGCATCTTTCGTCCACACCGCCGCGCCCGGCGCGGCCCGCAACCCTGGAGGTTCCCATGCCCCGTCTGCTCCGCACCGCGTTTGGCCTGTCGCTCGTTCTCGGCCTCGTTCTGCTCACCCCGTCGGCCTTTGCCGACGAGCCGTCGGGCGACCGCGACCAGCGCGGCACACTCATGGAAACCGTGAGCGAACGCGGTTTTCTCGGCGTCGAATTGATCGAGATCACGCCGTCGCTGCGCCAGCACTACGGCGCTGGCGCCGACCGGGGCGTGCTCCTGGGCGCGGTGCGCGACGATTCGCCGGCGTCGGCCGCCGGCCTGCAAGTCGGCGACGTGCTGCTCGCCGTCGACGGCGAGCCGGCAGCCAGCGTGCGCGCCGTCAGCCGGCTCGTGCGCAAGCGCAGCGCGGGCGACGTCATGCGCATCGATCTGGTGCGCGATGGACGCAGCCTCGGCTTCGACGTCACGCTCGCGGCGCGCCCGGCACATCGCATCAACATCGGCGCACTGATGCGCGACCTGCCCGACGACACCTTCGACAGCGAGACGGTCGCCGCCGAGGTGAGGGCGGCGCTCGCGGAGCTCGACGGCATCGAGATCGACACCATGGAGATCACGTCGCAGGCGATCGAACAGGCGATCGACGCGATGAACGACACCATCGAGAGCGGTGCGCTCGAGGCCCATCTCGAGGCGCATCTCGACGCCCTCGGCGACTTCGACATGGAGGCTTTCAGCGCGCGCATGGAGCTCCTGCAGGATCGTCTCGAGGAACTCGAGGATCGGCTCGAGACCGAACGCACGCGGCGCGACCGCGAGGAGCGCTGAGGCGGCGCGGCCGGCGACGGCGGCGCGCGGAGGGGCGATATACTTGTCGCCCCCCGCCGCGCGTATCCGCATTGTCGTCCGCCGCTCTTCCGCCTCGGAGATCCTCAGCCCGTGATCGGCCGTACCGTCGCCAACTACCGCATCGTCGCCGAAATCGGCACCGGCGGCATGGGCGTGGTCTACAAGGGCATCGATCTCCAGCTCGAGCGTCCGGTGGCGCTCAAGTTCCTGTCGCGCGCGCGCATCGGCGCCGACCGCGCGCGGGCGCGGCTGATGCGCGAGGCGCGCGCGGCGTCGGCCCTCGATCACGACAATCTCTGCACGATTTACCACGTCGGTCAGGACGGCGACGTGCCGTTCATCGCCATGGCCTACTACGAGGGCGAGACGCTGCACGAGCGCCTCGGCCGCGAGCGCCTGCCGCCGGCGGTGGCGGTCGAGCTGACGATCCAGGCCGCGCGCGGCCTGCACCACGCGCATCGCCACGGCGTCATCCACCGCGACATCAAGCCGGCCAACGTCATGATCACGCGCGAGGGCCGGGTCAAGCTGCTCGACTTCGGCATCGCTCTCCTGCGCGACGCCGCGCCGCTGACCCGCAGCGACGCGATGGTCGGCACCGTCGCCTACATGTCGCCCGAGCAGCTCTCGCGCGCGGCGGTCGATCACCGCACCGACGTGTGGTCGCTCGGCATCGTCTTCTACGAGATGCTGGCCGGCATCTCGCCCTTCCATCCCGAGCAGCCGATCGCCAACCTGGTGCAGGACATCCTGCAGGCGCCGATTCCCGACGTGCCGCTCGACGGCCCGGCGGTCGGCGGCCTGCGCAGCGTGCTGCGGCGCGCGCTGACGCGCACCGTCGAGCATCGTTTCGCCACCGCCGAGGCGATGGCCGAGGCGCTCGCGCAGCTGCCGCTGCTGCGCGACGATCCCGACCATGCGACGCGGCCGGTGATGGTGCCCTACCGCCTCGACGCCGACGATCCCGACACGCTCGACGAAAGCGGCATGCGGCGCGAGGCGCGCTGGGCGGCGCGCGAGGCGCGGGTCTCGATCGCCGTGCTGCAGCCCAGCGACCGCAGCCGCGAGGGCGATCACACCTATCTCTGCTGCGGCATCGCCGAGGAGCTGATCCGCCTGCTGACCGGCGTCGACGGCCTGCGCGTCGTCGCCCGCACGGCGGCGCTGCGCGCGTCGTCGACGGGCACGGCGCTCGACGCGCTCGGCGCGCAGCTGGCGGTCGACTACGTGCTCGAGTCGAGCGTCCACACCGACGGCGATCAGCTGCGCCTGACCGCGCGCCTCTACGACGTCGCACAGCGCGACTACCGCTGGTCGGGCAAATACGACCGGCGGATCGAAGATCTGTTTACGCTCCAGGACGAAATCGCGCACACGCTCGCGGGCGCGCTCCAGGTCAACCTGATCGGCGACGGCCAGGCGCCGCACGCCGACGTGCCGTTCGAGGCGCAGAGCCTCTATCTCCACGGCCGCTATTCCTGGAACCGGCGCACGCCCGAAGCGATGCGCCAGGCGGTGCGCTTCTTCCGCCGCGCGCTGTCGGCGGCGCCCGACTTCGCGCTCGCCTACGCCGGCCTCGCCGACGCCTACACCATGCTCGGCATCTACGGCGCCGAGGCGCCCACCGAGGTCATGCCCGAGGCCAAGGCGGCGGCGGCGAAGGCACTGACGCGCGACGCCCATCTGGCGGCGGTCTACGCCTCGCGCGGCTGCGTGCGCGCGGTCTACGACTGGGACTTCGCCGGCGCCGCCGACGATTTCCGCCGCGCCGTCGATCTCGATCCCGATCACGCGACCGCCCATCAGTGGCACGCCATGCACGTGCTGATCCCGCACGGCCGCATGCGCGAGGCTGAAGTTGCACTGCTGCGCGCGCTGCGCCTCGATCCGCTCAACCTGCCGGTGCACAGCAGCCTCGGGCTCTTCCACCACTACGCGCGCCGGCCGACCGCAGCGATCGAGGCGCTGCGGCGGCTGCTCGAGATCGACGCCGACTTCGTCCAGGGTCACGTCTTTCTCGGCCTGGTGCACATCGCCCGCAGCGACGGCCCGGCGGCACTCGCGGCGCTGCAGCGGGCGCAGGACCTCGCCGGACCGCGACCGTCGATCGTCGCCGCGCTCGGCCGCGCGCACGCCGTCGCGGGCCAGACCGACATCGCCCGTCAGTGCCTGGCCGAGGTGCGCGCCATCGCGCGCGAGCGCTACATCTCGCCGTCGCTGTGGGCACCGCTGCGCGCCGCGCTCGGCGACGTCGGCGGCGCGCTCGGCGATCTCGAGAGCGCGCTGCGTCAGCGCAGCGTCGATCTGATCTGGCTGGGCGTCGATCCGGCCTACGAGATGCTGCGCGATCAGCCGCGCTTCCACCGCCTGCTCGACGCCCTCGGCATCGGCCTGGGCGAGACGCCGCGCTCGCTCTCGGCCTGAGCCGGCCGCCGCTCAGGCGCGGCGCGGCGCGTCGAGCGCCTCGGCGGTGAGCGAGCAGCCGCGCAGCATCGCGCCCGGCGCGCGGCCGAGCAGCCGCAGGCCGCCGTCGGCGTCGCGCACGCCCTGGTCCTGGGTCAGGATCGGCGACACCGCGCCGACGTTGCCCAGGTCGTAGAACGCCAGCAGGCCCGCCGCGCCGGTCGGCATCTCGCGCAGCGTCGCCGGATCGAGCACCCGCGCGCGCAGCCAGTGCGGCGCGACGAAGCGCGCGTCGAGCCGCGCGAGCGTGTCCGCGTCGGCAGTCGCATCGGCGCGCATGAGCGTCTCGGTGTAGAGCTGGCTGGTGAGCTCGGTCATGCCGTATTCGCGCACGACGCGGTCGGCCGGCACGCCGAGACGACGACGCAGGCCGGCGCGCAGATCCGCCGGCGTCCAGGCGCGCCGCTGGCCCTTGAAGCCGCCGGTTTCGAGCACGGCTGTGCCCGCCGGCAGCGGCATGCGCGCGTCGTCGCCGTCCAACGATTCGATCCAGGTCGCAAGCGCCAGCGCGGTCGCGAAGATCAGGCCAGGCCGGCGATCGTCGGCGCGGCGCGCACCCCATGCGTCGGCAGCGGCGCGGTCGAAGCCGTCGTTGCCGTAGGCCCAAACGACGTCGTCGCCGCCGAAGCGATGGGCGACGTGATCGGCCATGAAGCCGAGCGACGAGTCGGGCGCAACCGCGCGCGGCGGCACGAGCACGAGCATCGGCGGCCGCGCGGGCAGGCCGGCAAGCGCGAAGCGCGGGAAGCTGGCGTCGAGAATCGCGCGATAGAGCCCGGGAAAGGGCTGATGATGGACGCTGCGCGCCTCAGCGCCGCCGGTG
>JBCCOR010000184.1:0-8309 GCA_039025295.1 Acidobacteriota bacterium | reverse complement strand
CGCGGCGAGCCACAGATCGTCGGCGACCGCGTCGAGGGCGACGGCGCCCGCCGGCCGCGGCGCGAGGTCGTCGGCCGGCTCGGCGGGCACGATCGCGCGCCGCAGGCCGCCGCCGGCGATCACCACGCCGATCAATTCCTCGGCGTCGCGCGGCAGATCGGCGGCCAGCTGCAGCCGCCACGGCGCGCTGCCGACCGCGGCGTCGAGCGCGCGCTGCACCAGCACGGTCGGGCCGTCGCCGGTCAGGGCGACCAGGGCGACGCAGGCCGCCCCGGTGGCGCCGTCGACCGCGAGCTGGGCGCGCGCGCGCACCCGCGGTGCGTCTGCGCCGTCGATCTGCGTCAGGGTGAACTGCGCGTCGAGGGCCAGATCGCCGCCGACCGCGTCGGCGCCGGCGAGCACCGCGGCAACCCGCTGGGCCGGCTGCGCGCCGGCGCAGGCGTCGGCCTGGGCGCGCGTCGGAAGCAGCAGAATCGCCCAGACGGCAGCGGCGACGACGAGCGCGATCCGCGCGCCGCGGACAACGGCGCGCATCAGCCGATGGCGTCCGGACGGTCGCCGTCGCCGTCCGCCGGTGGTTGACGCCGCGCGGTTTCGGCGGCCGGCGGGGTCAGCGTCAGGCCGTCGGTCGCGGCGTCGTCGGCGGGCGCCTCGTTCGCGGGCGCGTCGCCGGGCGCGGCGCTGTCGTCGTGCACCGCCAGGCGGTAGGCAGCGGCCTCGCGGTCGTTGCGCACCACCAGCACGTCGCCGACCAAGATGAGCGGATTCCAGGTCTTGCTGGTCAGGGCAGCGAGGGTGCCGCGCTCGCGATGCGCCTCCGGATCGGCGTCGAGCAGCACGACGTCGCCGTCCTCGGTCTGCACCAGCAGATGACCGCCGCGGCGCACGGTCTGGCCGTGGCCGTAGCGGCCGCGCTTCCAGCGGCGCTCGCCGGTTTCCGGATCGAGGCAGACGAAGACGCCGTCGTCGAGGCCGTAGACGCTGCCCTCGTACTGCACCAGGTTGGTGAACTTGGCCTTCATGCGCCGGCTGTGCCAGAGGGTTTCGACCTCCATCGCGCCGTCGGGGCTGCGGCGCAGGCGCAGGCGGCTGGTGCCGTGGCCGTAGCCGCTCGATACCAGCACCGTGTCGTTGCCGAGGCCGTGGCCGCGCAGCGCCAGGGGCGTGCTGGCGATCGGCGTGCCGCTGGTCCACGGATGGGTCCACAGCACGCGCCCGCTGGCCGGATCGTGGCCGGTGACGCTGGCGGCGTTGAAGCTGACGATCTGGGGCACGCCGGCGAGGGTGAGGAGAATCGGCGAGGCGTAGCCGAGCCTGCCGTCGCCGCCGTGCCAGCGCGGGCTGCCGTCGTCGGCGTCGTGGGCGACCAGCAGATGGCCGTTCGGCCCGCCGGCGGCGAGCACGACCAGGCGCTCGCCGGGCTGCTCGGGATCGTCGATCAAGAGCGGCGAGCTGGCGTAGGCGTACTGCGGCACGGGCGCGTCGTAGGTCGCGAACAGATCGACCTGCCACACGAGATCGCCGCTGGCGAGATCGAGCGCGACGACGCGACCGACCGCGTCGGCCGCGTACACCCGGCCGTCGGCGATCGCCGGCGTGGTGCGCGGTCCGGGGCCGCCGAGGGCCTCGGTGAAGCCGCCCGTCAGCGTGTGCGACCACACGATCTCGCCGCTGTCGAGGGCATAGTGCACGACCCGCTGCTCGGCGCGCGCGAGATCGTTGGAGCCCTCGGCGGCGTGCTGCTCGAGCGTGATCGCGGCGTTGCCGGCGATGGCGAAGCCCGCCCAGCCGCTGCCCACCGGCCGCCGCCACAGCAGCTGCGGCGGACTGGCGTCCCAGTCGGGATCGAGCGCCGGACCCGGGCTGACGCCGCGCCGGGCCGGGCCGAGGAAGCCCGGCCAGCGCAGATCGTCGTCGAGCACGATCGATCCGTCGGCGCGCACGACGTCGCCCGGGCCGCTGCTGCGCCATTCGATCAGCGGCAGCAGGTTGCCGGTCCAGCCGCGAAACACCAGCACGCGCGGCGTGAGCCACACGCCGGCCAGCAGCACGGCCAGGACGGCGACGCGGCCGCGCCAGCTGAACGGTCCGGAGAGGAGCAGCCAGAGGAGGATCAGCGGCGCGGCCAGGAGCCCGGCGGCGATGGTGAGCATGACCGCGTTCTGATCGTTGTTCTCGATCAGCAGATGGGCGGCAATGACGCCCAGCGCGAGCAGCGCGAGCAGGACGAGCGTGAGGCGGTCGAACACGCGGCGCAGCCGCTGACCCGTACTGCGACGAGGGGCTGAATCGGACGATGGGCGTGAGGAAGAAGAAGCCATCATGCCTTGGTTCTAGCAGGATCATCGCGGCGCGACAAGCAGATCACCGTCGCGCGAACGCCGATCGCGATGGTAGCCTCGATGCGCTGTCGACGGCCGATTCGCCGTGCGCCGTCATCTTTTTCGTGAGATCGATCAGAGAGTTTGATGCCTTCTATGTTGTCTTCGTCTCTCGCCGTCGCCTACGACGATGCACCCGCGGGCGTCGCCGGCCTCGACGCTGCAGGCCGATTCGTCTACGCCAATCGCGCGCTGCGCGACCTCCTCGAGCTCGACGCGGACGCCCCCGCGTCGGCGCTCGACGCGCGCCTGACCGCAGAAGCGCGCGCCGCGCTTCAGGCGTCCGAAAGCCATGCATCGATCGCGGAGCCGCTGCGGCTGGTCTGGCGGCGGACCGACGACGCTGCCGCGGCGGACGTGCGCACCCTGGTCGCGCTGGCGCCCCTGGCCGACGCGGCGGACGACGCCGGCGCGGCGCGCACGCTGATGATGGTGCTCGGCGTCGACGGCCTTGCGCAGAGTACCCGCCGCCGCGAGCGTCAGCAGCGCCAGGAGAGCCTCGCCCGCCTCGCCGGCGGCCTCGCCCACGACTTCAATAACCTGCTGGTCGGCATCCTCGGCAACGCCAGCCTGCTGCTCTTCGACGATCAGCTGCCCGAGCCGCTGAAGCCGATGCTCAACGAGATCGAGCGCACGGCGAATCGCGCGTCCGAGCTCAACCGCGAGCTGCTTGCCTACGCCGGCCGCGGGCGCTTCATGGCGGCGCGCCTGGAGGTCGACCAGCTGCTCGATCAGACCGAAGGCGCGCTGCAGGCGACGGTCGGCGATCGCGCGCGCCTGACCGTGCGCCGCGCCCACACGCTGCCGCCGATCAAGGCCGATCGCACGCGCCTGCGCGACGTCCTGATCAGCCTCGTGACCAACGCGGTCGAGGCGCTCGACAAGACCGGCGGTGAGATCGTGGTGACGGTCGGCGCGGTCGAGATCGAGGCCGATCAGCTGCGCGACGCGCTGTGCGCCGACGACCTTACGTCGGGCACCTTCGTCGCGCTCGAGGTGGCCGACAACGGCCAGGGCATGGACGACACCACCCGCGACCGCATCTTCGAGCCGTTCTTCACCACCCGCGCGGGCAGTCGCGGCCTCGGTCTGGCGTCGGTGCTCGGGGTGGTGCGCAGCCATCGCGGCGCGGTGCAGGTGCGCACCACGGTCGGCGAAGGCACGCGCGTGCGGCTGCTGCTGCCCGCCATCGAGGACGCGTCGATCTCAGCGAGCCACAAGCTGCCGGCGCAGTTCGCCGAGCAGGCGCGCGCGGCGGTCGCCGGCGGCGGCGACGACGCGCGCGCGTCGAAGGAGTTCAGCATCAGCGCGAACACGGGCGGCGGCGGACTCATCCTGGTCGCCGACGACGAAGAGGTCGTCCAGCGCGTGGTCCGCACCTGCCTGGAGCAGGCCGGTTTCGCCGTCAGCATCGCCCGCGACGGCGTCGAGGCCGTCGCCCGCTTCGAGGAGCAGGCCGATCGCATCCGCGCCGTGATCCTCGACATGACCATGCCGCGCATGGACGGTCCCGAGGCGCTCAAGGCGATCCGCGCGCTCGATCCCGACGCGCGGGTCATCCTGTCGAGCGGCTATCACGAGGACGAAGCGGTGCGACGCCTCGGCGATCTGCCGGTGGCCGGATTCCTGCAGAAGCCCTATCGACTCAAAGAGCTGATCGCCATGGTGCACCGCGTCGTGCGCGACGCCGGCTAGCGCGTGATTGATGTGACTGCATTCGTCCGCCTGCCGACAGGTGACGAGTCAATTATTTGTTGCTAGACTCGCAGAGAAATGACGACATCCTCTGCCTCCTCGCGCCCGAACGCGCTTCCGACCGACGTGCCGCGTGCGTCGCCGGAAGCCCGCGCGCCGGTGCGGACGCTGCAGGAAGAAATCCAGCAGACGCGTCCGTTCAGCAGCGTGGCGCAGGAGGCGGCGGTCAGCCTGCTGCGCACCACCGACGTCATGCGGCGCCATCTCATGCGCGTCGTCGATCCGCGCGGCATCACCCTGCAGCAGTACAACGTGCTGCGCATCCTGCGCGGCGCCGGCGCGACACCGATGCCGACGCTGGCGATCGCCGAGCGCATGGTCGAGCGCACGCCGGGCATCACCCGGCTGCTCGATCGCCTGGCCAACAAAGGCTACGTCGAGCGCGTGCGCTGCGCCCACGACCGTCGCCAGGTGCTGTGCACGATCACCGAAGCCGGGCTCGCCCTGCTCGACACGCTCGACGAGCCGATGAACGTGGCGGGTGAGCACGTGGTCGACGAACTCAGTGAGACCGAGCGGGCGCAGCTGGTGCGCCTGCTCGATCGGGTCCGCGCCTGCATTCACGCGCACGAATCGTCCGATCGCGCGTAACCCGCACCGCATTCGCTGCATCGAGGAAGGAAACGGGCCGATCGCGGCAGCCGCCAAACGCGCCTAAAAACTTGACACGTCAACAAACGTTCCTGTGCGATAACTGCGCCGGAACCCACCTCGGAGGATTTCCCCATGAGCGATCTGCACAATCTCGAGAACGAGCTGAACCAGCTGATCAACGCCGGCAGCATTCTGGAGGCGTTCGACCGCTTCTACGCCGACGATGTCGTGATGTTCGAGCTCGACGGCAACCACTACGACGGCAAGGTGACGAACCGCGCGCGCGAGGAAGCCTTCATCGCCTCGGTCGAGACGTGGCACGGTGTCACGCTGCACGGCGTCGGCGTCGGCGACGACGTGACCTACTCCGAGTGGACGTTCGACTTCGACAAGAAGGGCGAGGGCCGCCAGACCTTCCGGCAGGTGGCGGCGCGCCGCTGGCGCGACGGTCAGATCGTCGAAGAGCGCTTCTTCGCGATGGCCGGCTGAGCCGCTGCAGCGTCGCTGCGCCCTGGATGGGGCGCAACGCCAACGGCCCGCAGCGTCTTGCCGCGCTGCGGGCCGTTCGTTCTGTGGGCGTCGGGCGGACCGGCGCGCGTCAGGAAGGTTTGAAGCGCAGCACCAGGCTGGCGCCGGCCGCGGCGAGCAAGATGCCGACATAGAACCACGGCTCAGGCGCCTTGGTGGGCTTGTGCCAGATCATGCTCACGAGCACGTTGACGATCGGCGCGCCGGCGAAGACCAGCGGCGCGACGTAGAGCGGTGTGCCGCCCGACTTGAGCGCCAGGATGACGCACAGCGCGCCGCCTGCGCCGAGCACGCCGGCGATGATCGCGTAGGTCACGCCCGTGCGATTGAACTCCCACGGCTCCATCTTGGCGCCGAGCAGGCCGAGCGGCACCATCACGGCGGTGAGGAAGTAGGCGATGCCGACGCAGAGAAAGGCGCGCAGGGCGCCGCGGTTCAGCTGCACCTGACCCTCGTGAATGAACGGCACATACGCGCCCCAGCAGAGCACGGCACCGGCGACGAAAACCAACCACAGCTTCATGGAGAACTCCTCTTGTCGATTCGGATGCGGATTTAGCGTTCCGCCTTGAGGGCGGGGAGAAGGGGGGTGCGCAGCGCGCCGTAGGCGCAGGCGAAGCTGATCGCCGCGCCGACGGCGAAGACGATCGCCAGGGTCGACGCGATCGCCGTCCACGGCACCTGGTCGACCGCGCGCGCGACGTGGCCGGCGACCGCCGCCAGCGCCGACATCGCGCCGATGCCGATGCCGAGCGCGAGCAGCACGAGATTTTCCCAGGTCACGAGCGCGACCAGCGACGGCCGTCGGAAGCCGAAGGCGCGCATCGCCGCCAGCTCGCCGCGGCGTTCGAGCACGTTGCGCAGCAGCACGATGCCGAGTCCGAGGGTGCCGAGCAGCAGGCCGAGGCCGCCGAGGGTGCGGAAGGTCGCGAGATAGGTGTTCTGCACCGCGTGGAAGGCGGCCAGCCGCGCGCGCGTCTCGACCACGTCGAAGCCGTAGGGCGCGAGATCGCGCTCGAGCGCGGCGCCGACGTCGCCGGCGGCGTCGGCCGGCACGTCGAAAAGGAAGGCGCCGAACCCCTCGGTGGCGGGGAAGTGGCGCAGCAGCTGGTCTTCGGCGAGCAGCAGCTCGCGCTGGAAAACGCTGGTGGCGAGGGTCGCGACCAGGCGCAGCTGAACGGTCTCGCCGCGCGCGTTGCGCAGCGTCAGGTCGTCGCCGAGCGGCAGGCGCAGGATCCACTGGGTGGAGTTGGCGTCGCCGATCACCGGCACGATCGGCGCGCCGGTCGCCGGGTCGACGCCCAGATCGCGCTCGAGCAGGCGCCACGGATTGTCGGCGATCGCTTCGGGGGCGTCGCCGCCGGCGGACGCCTCGTCGATCGCCTGGAAGCCGAAGCCGCCGCGCGCGATCAGGTCGTCGGGCACGCCCAAGAGACGCGGCTCGCGCGGCTGATAGAGATTGAGGCACGAGGCGTCGTCGCCCGGCCGCACGCGCAGCGCCATCGCCGTGCCGCCGGCGAAGGGGTCGTCGTCGAGGCCGAGCTCGAAGCGTCCGTCGGGATCGTTGATGTTCTCGTGCAGCGGGATCTCGGCATCGGCCACCAGCTGGAAGCCGCCGGCGCCGGAGTCGCGGCCGAGAGCGTCGCCGCGGAAGTCGTGGCGGAAGGCGGCGACGGTGACGATGCTGAAGCAGGCGGCGGCGATCAGGATCACCGACACCAGGCTGCGCCCGCGGTGGCGGCCGCCGTTGCTGAGCGCCAGGCGCACGATCGCGCCGCCGCCGGCGCCGCGCGGCAGGCCGCCGCTGCCGCGGCCGAGCTGCAGGGCGACCAGCCCGAGCAGGCCGATCATCAGCAGCAGGCCGACCGGGAAGAACGCGCCGGCGTCGTGGCCGCGTCCGCCGGCGATCAGCGCGATCGCCAGGAGCGGCGCGCCGACCAGGCCGACGAGCGCGCAGATCCGCGCCATGCGCCCGGGTCGTCCGCCGCGGGCGTCGTCGGCGTCGAGGCGGCCGCGCAGCAGGCCGACCGCGGGCTGGCGCGCGGCGCGCCGGGCGGTCCAGGCGACGGTGGCGAGAATCACCAGCACCGAGGCGACGTAGCCGGCGACGAGGGTCGCCGGCACGAGCTGCAGCGTGAGATCGGTGGTGCCGACCGCGTCGACCCAGCGGGTGCGCAGGCCGGTCATCAGGAGCGACGCGTAGCCGATCGCGCCGGCCAGGCCGACCAGGCCGCCGAGCGCGGCGAGCAGGCCGCCCTCGGCGAGCAGGCGGCCGGCGACCCGGCGGCGCGGATGGCCGACGGCCAGGCGCAGGCCGATTTCCGACGCGCGCTGCTCGACCGCCAGGCGGAAAAGCAGCGCGGCGAGCAGGGCGGCGGCGGCGATCAGGAACTGGCTCATGCCGAGAAACAGGCTGGCGAAGTCGGTCGGGCCCTGGGCGGCGTCGAGGCCGGTGGCGCGCACCGGCTCGAAGACCAGCGCCTCGGCGTCGAGCGGCGCGCGCTGACGCAGTGATTCGCGCAGCACGCCGAGCGCGGCGTCGAAGGTGTCGGGGCCCGAGGCCGACGGGGCGATCGCCGGGTCGGCGGGCGCGAAGCGCAGCGTGGTGGTGTCGCCCCAGCGCGAGGTCCAGCGCGCGCGGCCGTCCTCGAGGCCGACGATCAGCTTGGGCGCGGCGCCGTAGTCGTCCCAATAGACCTCGTCGGCGTTGCGGATCGTGCCGAGATCGACCGGAAACGGCGGATCCCAGTCGGCCATGTTGTCGACGTCGGCGATGCCTGGATACGGCTGCACCAGATCGCCGTCGGCGCCGAGATCGGTCATCGCCACCACGTCGACGACGGTGAAGCGGCCGCGGGCCGGCGTCAGGTTCTCGGCGGCGCCGACGGTGAAGTAGTCGACGTCGATCGCGTCGCCCGGGCCGACGCCGAGTTCCTCGGCGGTCCAGGCGTTGATCAGCGCTTCGCCGGAGGCCAGCGGACGATCGAAGACGGCGCCGTCGCGCGTGACGAGGCGGCCGAAGCCCGCCGCGGACGCGCCGCCGGGCTTCGG
>JBCCOR010000183.1:0-8321 GCA_039025295.1 Acidobacteriota bacterium | reverse complement strand
TCCCGATCCGGTCGAAGCCGCGCAGCACGCCGAAGCGGCTGGCGCGCACGGCATCACCGTCCATTTGCGCGGCGACCGCCGCCACATCCAGGACGCTGACGTCGAACGCCTGCGCGCGTCGGTCCGCGGGCGCCTCAATCTCGAGGTGGCGGCGGAGCCGGCGATGATCGAGCTGGCGCTCGCGGTGCGCCCCGACCAGGTCACGCTCGTGCCCGAGCGGCCGGGCGAGATGACGACCGAGGGCGGGCTCGATCTGCGCGGCGCGCGCGCCGCCGAGACCGTCGAGGCGCTCGACCGCCTGCGCGCGGCCGACGTGGCGGTTTCGCTCTTTCTCGATCCGGATCCGGCGCAGCTCGAGGCGCTGCTCGCGCTCGGCGCCGCGCGCGTCGCGGGTTTCGAGATCAACACCGATGCGTACACCCAGGCGAACGCACCGGAGGAGCGGACGCGCTGCCTCGATCTGGTGCGGCGAATGGCCTTCGACGGCGCCGCCGCGGGCCTGCACGTCTACGCCGGTCACGGGCTGACCGTCGACAACGTCGGGCCGATCGCCGCGATCGCGCCGATCGAAGAGCTCAACATCGGGCATGCCCTGGTCAGTCGCAGCGTGATCGAAGGGATCGGCAGCGCTGTGCGCGGCATGCTGGCGGCGATGGCTGCCGGCCGTGCGTCCTTGGCCCCGCCGTCCGAGGACCGCGATTCCTGACGCAGACAGCGCGATGCAAAAAAGATGGCCCGGCGTGATCCTTTTCGCGCCGGGCCTTCGCGTTTAGAAATGAGGCCACATCAGGGCATCCAACGTTGCTTGGGAGTGATCCCACACTGCGGGAGGGATCAAAACGAAGACCGTTGGGAGGGAGCTTCGTCTTGTGTGGCCTTACCCAGCACGTGCGCGTTCTGCGCGCATGGTGCGCAACGGGGGCGCGCGGCCCTTGGGTCGTGCGTCAGGGATTGTCATTCGATCTGGAGGGCCATCGGCTTGACTAGGGAGGGCCTGCTCGTCTGATCGTATTTTCATCGGTGGAGAGATGAGGGAGGCGTTTTCTGGACGCACCCTCGCCGCACGAGCCCCGGAGTTTTGCTCCGGGGCTCATGCGTATGTACGTTATCGTCTTATTAATAGTTACATGCAAATATATTGATCAAAGGCGCTGGTCGGCGCCCCTCGACCAACCCGCGAAAGGAGACATTTGCATGATTGGGTCACGGACATCCACGCCGGATGAAGCGCACGGAAACCGAGGCGTATGGCGATGTTTCCCACCGTTTCAAAGGGGGCGTTCGGCGTGGGTGCTCCTGATCGGTTTGGGCTGGATGGTCGCATCGGTGGATGCGGCCCGCGGGGACGCTGCGGGGTACGACGACGCCGCGCCGCTGGACGCACGCCTGCTCATCACCGCGGTTGCCCCGTCTGCGACCCACGGCACCGCGGCCGCGTTCGTCGACGTGGCCGCCGATCCGGCGCGTGGGTTGCACTATCGACGCGCGCCGTCGCGCACCTATGCCCAGCGCCTGGCACTCGCCGAGGCGCCCAGCATCGTCTTCCCCGACGACATGCTGCGCTTTCCCCATCGCTGGCGCGGTTCGCCCGGCGTTGCGCTGATCGACGTCGACGCCGACGGCGATCTCGATCTCTACGTTTCCAACGGACCTGGGCGCGCCAACAGCCTGTTTCGCAGCGCGTGGATGGAAGAGGAGCGGCTGCGCTTCGACGACGTCGCCGCATCCGCGGGCGTGGCGGCGATCGACCACGACAGCGGCGGCGTGTGCGCGGGCGACACCGACAACGACGGCGACGTCGATCTGATCGTGCTGAGCGTCGACGGTCCCAATCGCTTCTTCGTCAATCGCGGCGACGGCATCTTCGACGACGCCACTGCGGCCTCGGGCCTGGCGGACGGTCCCGCGCGCGCCTCGAACGGCTGCGCACTTGCCGATGTCGACCGCGATGGCCTGCTCGATCTTGCGATCGTCAACGGCTACGCCGATCAGCTCGACGGCTGGCACGGTCTCATGCTGGCGCATGCGCATGAGCAGCACAGCCGGCTGTTCCGCAACGTCGGCGCCAATCACTTCGTCGACATCAGCGCCGCGGCCGGCGTCGAGGATCTCGACGTGGCGCCGGCGGCGCACGGTCAGGCGACGATTTCCTGGGCGGTGGCGCTGGTCGACATCGATCAGGACGGCGACGTCGACTGGCTTCAGGGCGATGACCAAGGCGCTGTGCCGCCGGCGTCGGCGGGTGGTGTCGATCGTGGCCTGATCCGCCTGCTGCGCAACGACGGCAGCGGCCGCTTCGACGACGTCACCCGCGCCGTTGGCCTCGGCCGCACCGGCTCATGGATGGGCCTGGCGATTGCCGACTTCGACGGCGATCGCCATCTCGATCTCTTCGCCAGCAACGCGGGCGACTGGGCCAACACCCTGGTGGCGTCCGACGATCCGCTCTACGGCACATGGACGCGCCATGCGCGCGGCGACCACAGCGCGCGCTGGCTGCTCGGCTCGGCCACCGGCGCGTTTCGTGATCCGGGCACGGACGCGCTGCGCGCCACTCCGTTCGGCTGGGGCACGTCGCCGCTGGACGTCGATCTCGACGGCGACGTCGATCTGATCATGCATGGCGGCTACGATCTGGGGCCGTTCGGCACGGCCGACAACCCGGGCGTGCTGCTGATCAACGACGGCGCGGCCGGTTTCCGCTACGACGGCGCGGCGTATGCCACCACGGTCGATCACGCCCGGCGGCTGGTCGAGGCGGTGGCGGTCGGCGATCTCGATCGCGACGGGCGCGACGACATCGTCACCGTCTCGTCGGCCGACATTCCCACCGCGGTGCCGCTCTACCGCTACCGCGTGCGCTACGGCACCCCGCTCGACGGCCGCGTCGGCGCGCTGACCTCGTGGCTGCCGACCGACGATCCGCGGCGCTTGGTCTTCGCCGGCCTGCCCGAGAACCACGACGGTTCGCTCACGCTCGAGCTGCAGCGCGCGGCGGCCGGCACTGGTGCCTCGGCGGCCAGCGTCGGCCTCAGCGTACGCGGCAGCGTCGGCACACCGGCGATGGACGGCCGGGTCAACCGCGACGGCATCGGTGCGGTGCTGATCGTCACGCCCCGCGGCGGCGTACCGGTCACGCGGCCGGTTCAGGCCGGCTCCAGCCACGCGTCGCAGGACGCCCGCACGATGACCTTCGGTCTCGGCACGGCAGCGGTCGCCCAGGTCGAGGTGCTGTGGCCGGGCGGCGTGCGCAATCGGCTCGACGGCGTGCCCGTCGGCGCGCGCCTGACGCTGCCCGAGATCCCCTGCGGCTACGACGCCGACTGGGATCTCGACGGCGACGGTCGGCGCGACGACGACCGCTACCGCAGCTGCGTCGACGATGCGCTCGACGCTCTCGTAGCCGCGGGTGTTCTCGATGCCGCGCGCGCTGCGTGGCACGCCCGCAGCGCGTGGGCGGCCTATGCCGAAGCCGGTGCGCCTTAGCTTTCCTGCGTGAAGCCGCGCATTGCGACGGTCGGCGCCGACGGTTCAGCGTTGGTTGCGTTCGATCAGACGGCACTGTAACGACTTCTGAATTTATACATGTGCACCAGTCAATAGATTGGTTGTCGTGAAGTCGCGACGCGGATGAACCCGGTGGGCATTGGCGTCAAACCGCGGAACCGGGCAGGGTTTTAGGAGATCAGAGATGACGTACAGCAGCAGCAGCAGCATGCACGCGGACAACCACACCGATACGCAGAACCATCTGGCCGCGCCGCAGCGCGCGACGGGCAATGGCCGGCGATGGACGATGCGCGCGGTCGCGCTCAGCGTGCTCTTGATCGCGCTGATGACCGCCACTGGCCTGGTGGCGTCGGAGGTGACGGTCGCGCAGGCCGCGGATGCGACGCCGGCGGTCGTCGACGCACTGGGGCTGCCCGGCGGCGCCGGCGCGGTCGGCAGCACGGCCGTCTCGGTGACCTTCGACAACCTGGCGAGCGATCCGGCCCGCGGCCTCGACTACGCGCGCACGCCGACCCGGACCTACGCGACCCGCCTGGCGCTCGCCGCCGGGCCGCCGCTCAACGTGCCGGAAGGCTTCATGCTCTTCCCGCACAAATGGCGCGGCTCGCCGGGCGTGGCGCTGCTCGACGTCGACCGCGACGGCGATCTCGATCTCTACGTCGCCAACGGTCCGGGTACGGCCAACAGCCTGTTCTTGAACCGCTGGCAGGAAGAAGGGCAGCTGCGCTTTGACGACGTGGCTGGAGCGGCCGGTGTCGCCGCCACGGATCAGGACACGTCAGGGGTGTGCTTCGGCGACACCGACAACGACGGCGATCCCGATCTGGTCGCGCTCAGCAACGATGGCCCCAACCGCTTCTTCGTCAACCAGGGCGACGGCACGTTCGTCGACGTCACCGCGGGCTCGGGGCTCGACGAAAACCTGCGCACCTCGACCGCGTGCGCCTTGGGTGACGTCGACGCCGACGGCTATCTCGATCTCTTCATCGGCAATGGCTACGAGGGTCTGATCGACGGCTATCTGGGCATCGTCGTGCCGTTCGTGGTCGACGAGCACAACCAGCTTTATCGTAACCTGGGCGGCAATCTCTTCGACGATATCAGCGCGTCCTCGGGCATCGAGGTGCTCGATCTGCCGGTCGAGAACGGCGGCGAAGCGTCGCTGACGTGGGCGGTGGCGCTGGTCGACATCGATCAGGACGGCGACGTCGACATCCTCCAGGCCGACGACCAGGGCGACGTGCTGACCGCGGAGCAGGGCGGCGTCAACCGCGGTGCCAACCGCCTGCTGCGCAACGACGGCACCGGCACGTTCGAAGACGTCACCAGCGATGTCGGTCTCGACGTGGCGGGCAATTGGATGGGCCTGACGATCGCCGACTACAACGCGGATGGTCATCTCGACTTCTTCAGCACCAACGCGGGCGATTGGACGCCCACGATTCTTACGGCTGACGATCCCGTCTACGGCGCCCTGATGACCTACACGCGCGGCGATCGCGCCTCGCGCTGGTTCCTTGGCGGCCCGGACGGCTTCAGCGATCCGGGCGTGGGCAGCCTTCAGGCGACGCCGTTTGGCTGGGGCGCATCGTCGTTCGATCACGACAACGACGGCGACACCGACATCATCTTCCACGGTGGCATCGACTTCCACGCTTCGGGACCGCTCGACAACCCGGGTGCGCTGCTGGTCAACAGCGGTGGCGCCGACTTCCGCTACGACCTCGATGCGTTCGCGGGCAGCGCCGATCACATGCGCCGGCTGGTGCAGGGCGTGGCGATCGGCGATCTCGACGGCGACGGCTTCGACGACATCGTCACCGTCTCGTCGGCCGACGTGCCGTCGTCGGTGCCGCTTCACATGTACCAGGTCGACTACGGCACGCCGCTCGACGGCCGCATCGGCGCGCTGACCTCGTGGCTGCCGACCGACGGCGATACGTCGCTGCTCAGCTTCGTCGGCCATCCCGAGAACGACAACGGCACGCTGACCGTCGAGCGCAACAGCGGCGACAACGGGCGCCGGAGCGTCGCGATCCGCACCCGCGGCAGCCTCGGCTCGACCCCCGACGGCCGGGTCAACCGCGACGGCATCGGCGCCGTGATCAAGGTGACGCCGTGGCAGGGCGTGTCGGCGATCCGACCGGTCCTGGGCGGTGCGAGCTACGCCTCGCAGGACTCGCTGACCCTGACCTTCGGTCTCGATCAGGCGTGGAGCGCCCAGGTCGACGTGCTGTGGCCGGGCGGCGTCCGCAACCGGCTCTACGGTGCCTATGCCGGCGAGAAGCTGACGCTGCCCGAGATTCCCTGCAGCTTCGACGCTGACTACGAGGGTGGTTTCCGCACCTACCGCGCGTGTGTGCGCGACGCGCTGCGCGACCTGCGCGATGCCGGCGTGATCGATCGCGGCCTGCGTTTCCGGCTCGAGGCCAGCGCCTACGTTGCCTACTTCGCGGTGCACTGAGCGTCGTCGTTCATCGAAGCGTCTCGCGCCCCGTCGTTCGCGGCGGGGCGTTTGGCGTGCGTGCAGCCGGTGCCGGCTCAGCGCGTCCGTGCGACCAGCGCTGCGGTCGACGCAAACAGGCCGAGCGCGGCCACCGGCAGGAGCGGCGGGGCGTCGACGCGCATCGCGCCGTCGACCAGCAGGCCGATCAGCGGTGCGCCGACGAGCACGGCGAGCCGCTTGGCCTGACCCTCGATCGACAGCGCGGTCGCGCCGCGTGCGGCGTCGGCGACGCGGTCGAAGCGCGCGATCAGCACCGGGCGCCACAGGTTGTGCAGGCCGTGCAGCGCGATCAGGCCTGCGGCCAGCAGGGCGTGGAGCCGCAGCGCGGCGGCGAGGGTGAGCAGGGCGTAGAGCATCAGGGCGATCTGCCACAGCGCGCGCGCGGCGCGTGCCTCGGGATCGGCTGTGTCGCTGTCGCGGCGCGTGAAGCGATCGACCAAACGATGGGCGCGCCGGCTGGCAGAGGCGGCGAGCAGGAAGAGTCCGGCGTAGACTGGCGCGATCAGCACCGCGGCGCGCTGCGCGTCGTCGAGCGTCGCCGCGTTCGCGGCCGCCAGCAGCCAGGCGCCCGCGCCGGCGACCGCGATCCCCTGCAGAACGGGCTGAAGATAGTCCTTGACGATCTCGAAGACGCCGTCGAAGCCCATGGCGGCCACGGCCAGCCGCCGGCGCGCGGGCTCGCGGACGCTGATGCGCACCTCGCGCCAGGCGTCGCTGAGCAGCGTCGCCAGCGGCGGGCGCCGATCGGCGGCGGGCGCGGCCTCGAGGCTGGCGGGATAGCCGAGCATGTTGAGTGCGGCGAGCGCGCTCGGCAGCGCGGCAGCGAGGAAGAGCCAGCGATAGGCGTCGCGGCCGAGCGCGAGCACCAGACCGGCGCCGAGCAGCACCGACAGCGCCGAGCCGCGCTTGCTCCATGCGCGCGTAAAGCCGTAGATCCGCGTGCGCTCTTCCTGGCGGTTCTGCGTCATCAGCCAGGCGAAGATCAGCGCCTTGTGCGCGCCGCTGCGGAAGCTGTCGCCGACGCCGTAAAGCGCCATGCCGAGCACCAGCCATGCGACGGTGTCGGCCAGGCCGAGAAGGAGAAAGCTGGCGACGTAGGCGAGAAACGCGGCCACCAGCGACGCGCGTCGTCCCCAGCCGTCGGCGATCGCGCCCGACGGAATCTCGAGCAGCAGCACCACGCCCGCGCGCGTCGCGATCAGCAGGCCGATGGCGAAGAAGTCGAGTCCGCGGTCGAGCAGCGCGAGAACGAGAAAGGCTTCGAAGTAGCGCTGGTTCTTGAGAAAGCCGTACAGGCAAAAGCGCGGCAGCATCGCGTCAGTCTATCCAGGAGACGCGAGGCTGCCGCGCGGCAGACGGCCGCGGCGATGGCCGATCAGCCTCGGATTTCTTGGACCTCGCTCCAGGCCGTTTTCTGGGAGGTCTTCTCGAGCTGGAGCAGGATGTCCTGCGCGAACGCTTGTTCGCTGAGCTGCTGCGGCGTCGGCACCTGTGCGGGCTCCGCGGCCACCGGTGTGAACACCATCTCTTCTGCGCCCGCCGCCGGAGGCAGATTGACGTCGGGGAGCGACGGTGCGTGCGGGGTCAGGTGACCAGCTACGTCGCCGACGTTCAAGCCCCCAGGCGCGGGCGGCGCCGGGACGGCCAGGGTGTCGAGCGCGGCGACCGTGATCGCGTCAGCGACGCCGGTGACCGGCAGGCCGAGCGCGCCCTGGGCGTTCGCCAGGGCCTCGATCGTCGACTGGCCGAAGATGCCGTCGAGCGGGCCCGCGTTGAAGCCGGCCTCGTTGAGTTTGAACTGCAGGGTGGCGACGTCGGGGCCCTGGCTGCCGAGCTGCAGGGTCAGGGCGCCGGCGCGAACGCCGTCGAGGGCGTCGCTGACGGCCGGCGGTACGTGACCGGGCGCGCCGAAGAGCGGTGGCGGCGCGGCGCCGAACTGATCGCCAGCCGGCGGGACAGGCACCGGTGCTGGGGGCACCGGCGCGGGTGCCTGGCCGAACGGTGGGGCGCCAGCTGCGGGATCGACAGGAGCGGGCGCGGGCGCGGGCGTGGGCAGGATATGGGTCATGGCGATGAAGTCTCCGAGAAAGTGTTGGAAATGTTGCGCTTGTGCGACAGTCGGCGTGAGCAAGCCGCCTGTATGTTCGTTCATGGGAATATTGTGCAGGCTTCGTGCCAAAATAGAGAATATTTGTAAATGTTCTCACAGATGGCTTTATGGCTTTCATTTCGACGATACGGCGCTATTTTGGGATTTTGTCTCGGGATAAATTCCCGTTTTTGAAAATGCGAGTGGCCCGCGCGG